>SYKG01000050.1 GCA_005797835.1 Methylotenera sp. | reverse complement strand
TCTTGATTCATGTCTTTCAGTACCTATAATATGGAGACCGCCAGCTTTAACCACTAAGCTGTTCTGTTCTTTCCATCTATCTTTATGTGCTTTAAGTTCTTTTTCTTTTTTACTTTCAGTTAATTTTTCATTCAACTTAAATTTATGAATCTCAGCTTCGATACTTCCACCAAGCACAATATCTGTTCCGCGTCCTGCCATATTAGTCGCAATAGTAATCATCCCTGGACAACCTGCTTGTGCAATAATATGTGCTTCTTTCTCATGATGTTTTGCATTTAATACTTGATGTTTTAATTTTATTTTTGTAAGTAATGTAGAAATAAGTTCTGAATTTTCAATTGATGTAGTTCCCACGAGTACTGGCTGATTAATTTTTTGACATGCTTTGATATCTTCAATTACAGCATCATATCTCTCTTGCGAAGTACGATATACTTTATCCATCATATCTTTTCTTTGAGTTGTTCGGTCAGGGGGAATAATAATCGTTTCCAATCCATAGATTTGATTGAACTCATAAGCCTCTGTATCGGCTGTCCCTGTCATACCAGATAACTTTTCATACATCCTAAAATAATTTTGAAATGTAATAGAAGCGAGCGTTTGATTCTCTTTTTGTATTTCAACACCTTCTTTAGCTTCAACAGCCTGATGGATGCCTTCCGACCATCTGCGACCAGGCATCATTCTTCCTGTAAACTCGTCTACAATAATAATGCTGTTATCTCTCACCACATAATGCTGATCTTTATTAAAAAGATTAATAGCTTTTAATGATGCATTAATGAGATAAACAAGTGAAATGTTGGTGGCATCATATAGGCTCGATTGTTCAGATAATAATCCTGCTTTAATTAATAGCCCCTCTACATTCTCATGGCCACTTTCTGAAAGAACTACTTGGCGTACTTTTTCATCCACCCAGAAATCGCCACTTCCTTCTTCCGTTTTTTGTTTTAAAAGCTTAGCTACCACTAAATTAATCTTAGTATAAAGATCAATGTTATCTTCAGCCTGACCTGAAATAATCAAGGGCGTTCTTGCTTCATCAATTAATATAGAATCAACTTCATCAACTAAACCGTAATGTAATTTTCTCTGAACGCGCTCTTCTTTGGAGAAGATCATATTATCTCTGAGATAGTCAAAACCAAATTCATTATTTGTACCATATGTGATATCGGCTTGATAAGCTTTTTTCTTTTCTTCGGTTGAAATATGAGATAAATTAATACCAACTTCAAGTCCTAAGAAGTTATAAATTTGACCCATCCATTCTGCATCTCGTTTTGCGAGATAATCATTTACTGTGATGACATGAACACCTTTACCTTCAAGCGCATTGAGGTAAGCTGGTAATGTTGCAACAAGTGTCTTACCTTCACCTGTTCGCATTTCTGAAATTTTTCCATCTTGAAGCGCCATGCCACCAATAAGTTGTACATCAAAGTGTCGCATCTCTAATACACGTTGACTTGCCTCTCTAACTATTGCAAAAACTTCAACTAATAAATCATCAAGCTTTTGTCCTTCACTCAGACGCTTTTTAAATTCTGAAGTTTTAGCTTTTAAGGCTGCATCACTAAGTTTTTTAGTTGCATCTTCTAGTGAATTTATTTGCTGAACTTTTTTTCCATACTCTTTAAGGAGTCTGTCGTTTCTACTTCCAAATAAATTCTTTATAATGGTCTTAAACATAATATAAATATTCTTAATCGAAATAGTTTGAAATAATTAATTTTGAAGATATTTGCGAGGATCCAAAGATGCACCATTCATTCTAATTTCGTAATGAAGATGAGATCCTGTCGATCTTCCAGTATTACCAACCAATGCGATAACCTGATTCTTTTTAATACGCTCGCCTTCTTTAACTAGCAATTTAGATGCATGTGCATATCGGGTTTCAAGACCAGACCCATGAGAAATACGAACCATATTGCCATATTCGGGTGACATTTCTGTTGATATGACAAAGCCTGCAGCAGTCGCTTTAATCGGCTGACCAACTTCTGCACTAAAATCTAACCCTTCATGAAACGCACTGACACCCAAGAAAGGATCTATTCTCCAACCATAGCTTGATGAATTAAACGGCGTATTTAGTGGAGAAGCACTGGGAAGAGTATCTCTAAGAACACTTTGTTTTAGATAAATGGATTCTAAATAATTGTAGTATTCTTCATGCCTTTCAATATCAAGGGTTAATTGATCAATAAATGATTGAAGTTCAGATTCAGACAAGTTCTTTTCAGGAATAAATGGCCCTCCTTGACTAGCTGATTTGTCTTGTGATGGCTTGGGTATTTTTTCGTTCGATTTAAATTTTTCTTTAGCAAACTTTTGAAGTTTCTCAGCTTGATTATCTATACGCATCAATCGAGCTTGAAGTTCACCAATTTGGACTGCATAAATATCTAAATTCTTTTGAAAGCTTCCTAAATTAAAATCAAGCTTAAGGTTGATTAATGATTTCTTTTCTTCAATACCCCCGTTATATTTTGAATCTAGCCAGTTAATGGCTTGAATAAGTGTAATAAAAAATAGAAAAACTATGGCTATAAAAGTCACTAAATGGATACTTTTAGGCTTTGATGTGCTGTTTGTTACAAAGATAATTCGCATTGAACTCTAAAATTTAGCTTAAATAATAGATAATTATAACTTATGAAGCCCGTGAATAAGCTTTTGGAAAGTGAAGTATTTTCCTTGATCAGGGAGAAAAATCGTTCTATCTCTAATTATCAGAAACTATGGTCCATCAAAGCTCCAAGTAAATTAGCTCCTTTATCACATGTCGGTGGAATTCGAGACGATGTTTTGATTGTTTATGCTGAAAATAGCGGTATTGCAAGTAAATTAAAATTTATTGAATCAACTCTCATCAAGGTTTTAAATGAAGGCATTCAAAAAGAAATGCCTTATGCTAGTCCAATAAAATCCCTAAAAATTAAATTACTGATTAAAAATTCTAAAGCAATCTCTCCTCGCACGAAAAGCTTTCCTTCTCGAGCTAAATCTGCTTTAGAAAATCTACTAAACAATCTCGAAGACTCTCCTTTAAGGCATTACCTCATTAACCTGATTAAACATCAATCAAATAATGACTGAAGTAATTATACTTTTCCTCGCTGGAAGCCTTGTCGGAACTTTATCAGGACTCCTTGGTATTGGCGGAGGTCTCATCATTGTTCCGCTTCTCACATTTGTCTTAATCTATTTTCATCAAGTCACTTTTGATCAAGCAATGCTAATGGCTATTGGAACTTCACTTATCACTATTATTTTTACGGGGGGAGTATCGAGTTTCTTTCATACAAAACAAAACAATATGAATTGGTCGATAGCGACCCATTATATCCCGGGGGTTTTCTTGGGTTCATTCACTATGGCTTTTATTTTACCTCACTTAAATATCTTATTCATTAAACATACTTTTATTGCTTATACTTTTCTTACTGCCTATAAAATTTTTAAAGAACCTAAATTCAAATCTTTAATTGAATTACCGTCCGTTTTTTTTGCAAATCTTTATGGATTCACGATTGCTTCTATTTCCACCATCATTGGGATTGGGGGTGGAACTATGTTTGTACCTTATTTTATTTACCATAAAGTTAATCCACGACTTGCTGTCGGACTCTCAAGCTCCTTGGGGATATTTATTGGTTTAGGTGCTTCATTTGGATTTATCAAAAATGGCTTCGATGTTGGAGAGTTTCCTAAATTAAGCATTGGCTTCATCTATCTGCCTGGTCTTTTTCTATTGACATCCTCGAGTCTTATTTTTGCAGGATTCGCGACAAAATGGATTCATCAAATTTCTGTTTTATCATTAAAGCGAATATTCGTCTGCTTATTATTTTTAATTGGCTTGTCAATGCTTTTCTCAGGATAATAGGTAATTAAAATATCTAGTTTTGTATTTAAAAACTTATTGAATGTGATAATTTATCGTATAATTTTTTCACTTTAAGATTTCCAAATATAGGAGCATGTATGTCAGAACTGAACCTTATTATTGGCGCAGCCCTCTTAGCAATTCTTTATGGTGCAGTCATGAGCGCTTGGATATTTAAACTTCCCTCAGGCAATTCAAAAATGCAGCTAATTGCCCTTGCCATTGAAGAAGGTGCCAAGGCTTATCTTGCAAGACAATACAAAGCGATATCGATAGTAGGTATTCTTTTAACGATTCTCATTGGTATTTTTATATCTAAAGATACTGCATTAGGTTTTGTTATCGGGGCGCTTCTCTCAGGTGTATGCGGATTTATCGGTATGAATGTATCTGTCAAAGCAAATGTAAGAACTGCTCAAGCCGCTACGAATGGGATTGTGCCAGCACTTGATGTCGCTTTTAAAGGGGGGGCTATTACAGGGTTATTAGTTGTTGGCTTAGGTCTTCTTGGTGTCACAGGTTTTTATATATACTTAGGTGGTACTAAAGCAACTAATTTAAATCCTCTGATTGGCCTTGCTTTTGGGTCATCACTTATTTCAATTTTTGCGCGTTTAGGGGGTGGCATCTTTACAAAGGGTGCTGATGTAGGGGCTGATTTAGTTGGTAAAGTAGAAGCAGGTATTCCAGAAGATGACCCAAGAAATCCTGCTGTAATTGCAGATAATGTGGGTGATAATGTGGGTGACTGTGCAGGTATGGCAGCAGATTTATTCGAAACTTATGCGGTAACTTTAATTGCGACCATGTTGCTCGGTGGGCTCATAATTACAAATAACGATGCTCGTGGCATTCTTTATCCTCTCCTTTTAGGCGCAGCTTCTATTTTGACATCAATTATAGGATGCTTCTTTGTGAGAGCGACACCTAAGATGAAAAATGTTATGCCAGCTTTATATAAAGGCCTTATCGTAGCAGGTGGACTTTCACTTTTCGCTTTTTACTATATTACAAACTTTGTTTTCCCTGAGGGGGTTTCAATACAGAATGTAAATGTGTCTTCAATGGCTTTGTTCCAAGCATGCATTGTAGGCTTGGTATTAACAGCAGCTTTAGTATGGATTACAGAATACTACACAGGCACTGATTACGAACCTGTAAGACATGTGGCACGTGCTTCAAAAACAGGCCATGCAACAAATATCATTGCAGGCATCGGTATCTCAATGAAATCTACAGCTTTACCAGTTATCTCTGTTTGTATTGCAATTTTTGTTTCGCATCAGCTCGCAGGTCTTTATGGTGTTGCAATTGCCGCTACATCCATGTTGAGTATGGCTGGTATTATCGTTGCCTTGGATGCATATGGCCCAATTACTGATAATGCAGGTGGCATTGCAGAAATGGCTGGATTACCAAAGAGTGTTCGTGATGTTACAGATCCATTAGACGCAGTTGGTAACACAACTAAAGCGGTCACTAAAGGTTATGCAATTGGATCAGCAGGTCTTGCAGCACTTGTGCTTTTTGCAGATTACACACATAAATTAGAGTCTGTAGGTATTGCAACCTCCTTCGATTTAAGTGACCCATTGGTTATTATTGGCTTAATTATTGGTGGCCTTATTCCCTACCTTTTTGCTGCGATGGCTATGGAAGCAGTTGGAAGAGCTGCAGGTGCGGTCGTAGAAGAAGTCAGACGTCAATTTAGAACAATCAAAGGCATAATGACTGGTAAAGGCAAGCCCGATTATGCGCGAGCTGTTGACATGTTAACAACAGCTGCCATTAAAGAAATGATTATTCCTTCTCTACTTCCTGTAGCAGTTCCCATTGTAGTAGGCTTATCTCTAGGGCCTAAAGCCTTAGGAGGTCTCCTTATGGGTACCATTGTGACAGGTTTATTTGTAGCAATCTCAATGTGCACAGGTGGTGGTGCTTGGGATAATGCGAAGAAATATATTGAAGATGGCAATCATGGTGGTAAAGGTTCAGAGGCTCATAAAGCAGCTGTTACAGGTGACACTGTTGGTGATCCTTATAAAGATACTGCTGGCCCTGCCATTAACCCACTTATTAAAATTATTAATATTGTGGCACTTCTTATTGTGCCTCTTCTTTGATTTTAATGAATAAAAAGGTCACCTGAAAGGCACCTTTTTCTGCTCTCAATTAATTATTTTTTAATATCATGGCCTGTAAGTTTTTTGAAGGCCTCTAAATATTTCTGACTTGTTTTTATAATGACATCCTCTGGTAAAGAGGGTGGTGGTGGTGTTTTATTCCAACCAATGCTTTCTAACCAATCCCTAATAAATTGTTTGTCAAAACTTGGTTGAGGTACACCTTCGCGATATTGATCCAATGGCCAAAAACGAGAAGAGTCTGGCGTTAATATTTCATCAATAAGTACTAAATTATTTACTTCATCTAAGCCAAATTCAAATTTGGTATCCGCAATAATAATACCTTTTGTAACTGCAAACCCCGAGGCTTCTTGATATAACTTAATACTTATTTCTTTAATGCGAGATGTAATCTCTTTCCCAATACGAGTTTCGCATTCTTCAAATGAAATATTTTCATCATGCTGTCCAAAAGCTTCTTTACTAGAAGGTGTAAAGATAGGCTCACTTAATTTTGCAGATTCTCTTAAATCTTGAGGAAGTTTTATACCACAAATACTTTGTGTCTTTTGATAATCTTTCCAGCCACTACCTGACAAATACCCTCGTACAATGGCTTCAACAGGAAGTGCTTTTAATTTGTGTACCACAGTAGCGCGATCTTTTACTTGAGCGACCTCGTTATTGGCAACCACACTCTCAGGTGTAATACCTGATAAATGATTTTTAATTACAAAGGAAAGTTTATGAAACCAAAAATCAGCCATTTGTGTGAGAACAAATCCTTTTAAAGGAATAGGTTCATTCATCACAACATCGAATGCAGATAATCGATCTGTGGTCACAATCAAAAGATATTTTTCATCAATCTTATATATATCTCTCACCTTTCCTTTATGAAGTAAAGGAAGGCTCTTGATGGATGTTTCTATCAACTCTTTTTCATCCATTTAAAATCTTCTTTCTAAAATTTCAATCGCAGGAAGTTTTTTACCTTCTACAAACTCCAAAAATGCACCACCTGCAGTTGAAATATATGAAATATCTTTTGCAACATTAAATTTTTCTATTGCAGCAATCGTATCACCACCACCTGCGAGTGAAAATGCTACTGAATTTGCGATCGCATTTGTCATTATTTCAGTTCCCTTTGCAAACTGATCAAATTCAAATAATCCGATAGGACCATTCCATATAATAGTTTTAGCATTTTGGATACATTTCACAATCTCGCCAAGTGATTCTCTTCCTAGATCAAAAATCATGTCATCTTTATCAACGTCTTTAATATTTTTTGTAACGGCAGTTTCATTGGCATCAAACTTTTTACCACAAACGACATCTGAAATTTTAGGCAATAAAGCACCACGTTTTTTTAATTTATCTATAATTTTTTTAGCTACTGGTACAAGATCTTTTTCATACTTGGAATTACCTATATCTAAGTCCATAGCTTTAATAAATGTATTCGCAATACCACCACCTACAATGAGCTGATCCACTTTGTCAGATAAAGTATCTAATATAGTTAATTTAGAGGAAATCTTAACTCCTCCTACAATAGCAATCATAGGTCTTAGAGGATCTAATAAGGCTTTTTCAAGCGCTTCTAATTCAGCTAAAAATAAGATACCTGCACATGCAATGTCGGCATATTGAGCAATACCATAAGTAGAAGCTTCTTTACGATGGGCTGTTCCAAAGGCATCCATCACAAAAATATCTGTGAGTGAAGCATATTTTTTTGCTAATACTTCATCATTATGTTTTTCACCAATATTAAATCGACAATTTTCTAAAATGAATAATTGGCCTGGTGAAGTATCAAAAGGAGAATTGACCCAATCTGAAACAAGATGAGTAGGATATTTAAGATGATTTTTAAAAAAATCAACAACAGGCTTAAGTGAATAATTACTGTCATATTTTCCTTCTTCTGGTCTACCTAAATGCGATGCCACCATAACACTGGCCCCTTTTTGAAGAGCAAATTCAATGGTTGGAATAGACGCTAGAATTCTTTTATGAGATGTAATTTTGCCGTCTTGAATAGGCACATTCAAGTCAGATCTAATAAAAACTTTTTTATCTTTAATATTTAAATCAACTAATCTTCTTATATTCATTAATCAGTTATTATTTATTTGGCTGACATCATAGCTAAAGCTGTGTCGAGCATACGGCAGCCAAAACCCCATTCATTGTCATACCACGCAAAGACTTTGACAAGTAATCCATTCTCACTAACTTTAGTTAAGCTTCCATCAAAATGTGAAGATGCTTCGCTATGATTAAAATCAACTGAGACTAAGGGCTCTTCATTGTAAATTAATATCCCTTTTAAACTTCCTTCATTAGCTGCTTTTTTGATGATCTGATTTATCTCCTCTTTTGAAGTAGCTTTTTTCACCGTCAATGTAAGATCAATTAAAGACACATTTAATGTTGGAACTCTAATAGCAATACCATCAAATTTACCTTTGAGTTCAGGAATCACTAAACCAATAGCTTCTGCTGCACCGGTATTCGTTGGTATCATAGAAGAAGAAGCTGATCGAGCTCTTCTCAAATCTTTATGAAAGTGATCATTTAAATACTGATCGTTAGTATATGAATGAATAGTAGTCATTAATCCACTTACAATTCCTAATTTATCTTGTAAAGGTTTTACAATAGGTGCCAGTCCATTTGTTGTACAAGATGCGTTTGAAATTACTATGTCAGATGATTTTAAAATGTGATGATTCACTCCATAAACAATAGTTGCGTCAACATCTTTGCCTGCAGGTGCTGAGATAAGAACTTTTTTTGCACCTTGCTTTATATGAACCATTGATGACTCTTTACTGGTAAAAGACCCTGTACATTCCATCACAATATCTACATTCAATTTACCCCAAGGTAACTCTGCAGGATTCCTCGTACTATAAAATTTAATAACATCACTGTTCACGATAATTTCATCATCATTCGTTTTAATATCTGCATTAAATTTTCCATGCGCACTATCATATTTTAATAAATGGGCATTAGATGCTGCATCACCGCGACTGGCATTAATGGCAACCACTTTAATATCTTGACGATTCAATTCATAAATTGCTCTTAATATTAACCGGCCTATTCTTCCAAAGCCTGTGATTGCTATATTGACTACCATAAAGATTTCCTCAGTAAAAAATAAGGCATCTCAAATTTGAGATGCCTTATTAAGCTTACTCAATAATAATTACAGAATTGATTTAACAGTTGTGACCACATTTTCTACTGTAAATCCAAAATGTTTAAATAACGCACCACCAGGTGCTGACTCACCAAATGTATCAATACCCACAGCTGCGCCGTCTAGACCAATATATTTCCTCCAGAAATCTGTCACACCCGCTTCAATCGATACGCGTTTGACACCTTTAGTTAAAACACTATCTTTATATGCTTGATCTTGACGATCAAATACATTGGTTGATGGCATAGAGACTACGCGTGCTTTAATGTTTTGTTCTTTTAAAGCAACTTGTGACTTCAATGCAAGGTCCACCTCTGAACCAGTCGCAATAATTATTACATCAGACTTACCACCTTCTGCTTCTATTAATACATAACCGCCTTTACGAATTGAATCGATTTGCGCATCAGTTCTTTTTGTAAATGAAGTATTTTGTCGGCTTAAAACTAAGCTGGTTGGATTATGTGCACTTTCAACAGCCACTACCCATGCTACTGCTGTTTCAGTTGAATCCGCTGGTCTCCATACATCCATTCTAGGAATATAGCGAAGGCCTGATGTCGTTTCAACAGGTTGGTGTGTTGGTCCATCCTCACCTTGACCAATCGAATCATGTGTTAAAACATAAATTACTCTTTGTTTCATGAGTGCTGACATTCTCATAGCATTTCTCATATAATCTGTGAACATATGGAACGTACCACCAAATGGAAGTAAGCCGCCATGAAGCGTCATACCATTCATAATAGCCGCCATACCAAATTCGCGCACACCATAGGAAATATAATTTCCTGGAGTTTTACCGCTCACGTGTTGAAATAATGAACAGCTTGTTAAATTAGAGCCTGTTAAGTCTGCTGAACCGCCCACAAACTCAGGCAAGATTGGTGCAAGCGCTGTAATGGCATTTTGTGAAGCTTTTCGTGTTGCTAATACCTCGCCTTTTTCATTAACTGATTTAATCATCGCATCTGTGGTTGCTTTCCAATTTTTGGGAAGGTCACCCTTCATGCGACGGTTAAATTCAGCTGCTAATTCTGGAAATTCTTTTTCATAAGCTGCAAACTTTATATCCCATGCTGCTTCAGATTTAGCACCTTTATCTTTCGCACTCCAGCCTGCGTAAATATCTTCAGGAATTACAAAAGGGTCATGTTTCCAACCAATCACTTCTCTCGTAGCTGCAACTTCAGTTTCACCCAAAGCTGAACCATGGCAATCATGTGATCCAGATTTGTTTGGTGAGCCTTTACCAATAATAGTTTTACAACAAATTAAAGATGGTTTGTCAGTTACTTTTTTAGCTACTTCAACTGATTTATTGATTGCTTCAAAATCATGGCCATCTACATTTGAAATCACATGCCAACCATAAGATTCAAAACGTTTCGCTGTATCGTCTGTATACCAGGCTTCAATGTGGCCATCGATAGAAATACCGTTGTCGTCCCAAAATGCGATTAGATTACCGAGTCCCCATGTACCTGCCAGTGCGCATGCTTCATGTGAAACGCCTTCCATCATGCAACCGTCGCCTAAGAATACATATGTGTGGTGATCTACAATTTTATGATTAGGTTTGTTAAATTGGTTGGCGAGTAATTTTTCTGCCATCGCAAAACCTACTGCATTACTAATACCTTGACCTAATGGTCCTGTTGTTGTTTCAACGCCTGGCGCATAACTAT
This sequence comes from Methylotenera sp., assembly GCA_005797835.1. Classification (GTDB taxonomy): domain Bacteria; phylum Pseudomonadota; class Gammaproteobacteria; order Burkholderiales; family Methylophilaceae; genus Methylopumilus. Next base: position 23,993 of record SYKG01000050.1, on the reverse strand, counting down.
ATTCTGGGTGGCCTGCACATTTAGAATGAAGTTGACGGAATGTTTTAATTTCATCCATGGGTAAATCATAGCCTGTAAGATGTAAGAGTGAATAAATCAACATGGATCCATGGCCATTTGAAAGAATAAAACGATCACGATTAGCCCAATTTGGATTTTTAGGGTTATGTTGTAGATGATGATTCCATAAAACCTCAGCAATTTCTGCCATACCCATTGGTGCACCTGGGTGTCCTGAGTTTGCTTTTTGAACCGCATCCATTGATAAAGCACGAATTGCGTTAGCTAAATCTTGACGTGTTGCCATTATTGCCTCCCGAAATTGATAGCAATACAAAAATTTTTAAGTATTTGGCTACTAAATGTAAAGTTAAAAAATTGATGTTATTTATAGCTAAATTATTGCTTAAATACCCCTTTTCAGCAAGGCGAATAGGGTCTTTTTGCCTCTTGAGTATTTAAACTAATTGCTTTTCATTCTCGCCATTTAATGGAGCAACCAATACTTGATTTTTGCTCAAGGGGTCCTTTTTGAGTCTCACCAATAAGCTTCATCGCCTCATATAAATCTCGCGTATTGTTTAGTGGAGGCTCTCCACGACCTGTTGCATCAAAACGCCCTCGATATTGCAATTCTAAATTGCGATTAAATCCAAAAAAATCAGGCGTACAAATAGCATTATAAGATCTTGCTATTTCTTGATTCTCATCGATCACGTAGGGAAAAGAAAACTGAGATTGATGCGCAATCAGTTTCATATTTTCAAATGAATCTTCGGGATAATTCACAGGGTCATTACTCTGAATAGCGATCGTTTCAATACCCAGATCTTTTAAAGCTCGAACATCATGGATAAGTCTTGGTAATATAGCTTTCACATAAGGACAGTGATTACATATAAACATCACTAGTAAAGCATTATTGCCTTTTGATTTTTCTAAATGCCAAAATGTGCCATCAACACCTTGTAAATTGAAATCAACAGCTTTCCAACCAAAATCGCAAAGCGGGGTATTTAAACTAGCCATGTTTTATGCCTTAATATAGCTTACCTATTGAATAGAATTGACTATGGAAGAGAATCGATTTTACCACTCCGAAAACCTAGAACTCAAACATGTTGTTGAGTTAGGCGCTCAAACACATATTCACGCCACGAAAGTTTTAAAGTTAAAAGCAGGGGATCAATTTGCTCTTTTTAACGGTGATGGGTTTGATTATGTCGCAAAAGTGATTGAAGTGTCCAAACATAAAACATGCGTTGAAATTATTGATAAGTATGAAGTTAATCATGAATCGCCGTTAAAGATAACACTCGCACAAGGTCTTGTGGTAGGGGAAAAAATGGACTGGATTATTCAAAAATCCGCAGAGCTCGGCATTCAATTTATACAACCCCTATTGACTGAGCGATCGATTATTAAACTCGATCGTGAAAGAGCAGATAAAAAACTTGAGCACTGGAGAGCGGTGGCTATATCAGCGTGTGAGCAAACTGGGCGAAGTTCTATTCCAGATATTTTAAGCCCGCTCAACTTAACCCAATGGTTAGGTGATCAAAATCAAAAAATAGATAGCTTGAAGCTAATCCTCACGCCATCAAAAGCACAAAATATAAATCACTTAAAAAAACCTTTTTCTTCTATTGTCTTTATGGTGGGGCCTGAGGGCGGGTTTTCAGAAAAAGAAATGGCATTAGCTTTAAATAGTGCCTTTATACCGGTGAATATTGGTCAAAGAATATTAAGAACAGAAACAGCCCCTATAGTTGCCCTTTCTATTATGCAAAATTTATGGGGTGATTTTGCATAAAACGCAAAAATTTGAATAATTTTATTAAAAATACATATATAATATGCATTTTAAGCAAATTATTACCTTATGTCACTTGGCGAAGCAATCAGAAAAAGAAGGAAGTCTTTAGGGTTGACCTTGCAGGTTATAGCAAAAAAAATTGCGAGCGACCCTGGTAATCTTTCTAGAATAGAAAGAGGCACTCAAAATGTCAGCGAAGCGCAACTAATAAAAATTTGTGAGGTACTTAACTGCTCGCCCTCTAGTCTTTTTCAACATAATGCTTCGTCCAATCCGATTCAAAAATTAGACAGCCAAACATTCGCAAGATGGTTTAGATTAGCTGCCCCCTTCATCAACACCTTCAGCAACAAAACATTTGTAATAGCTTTTGGGGGTGAACTCCTCAATGAAAATCAATTTATAGCGCTCTCTCATGACATTAATTTATTAACCTGCTTAAACGTCAAAATTGTGCTCGTGCATGGAGCAAGACCTCAAATTGATCAAAAACTCAAAGAAAAAAAAATTACAACTCAACTTATACAAAATGTTCGCGTGACTGACGATTTAGGTATGGAAGCTGTTAAAGAAGCCAATGGCCTCATTAGGATTAATATTGAATCAACACTTTCTTCAAGTCTTTTAAATTCACCCATGGCCGGAAGCGACATCAAAGTTTCAAGTGGAAACTTTATTACTGCAAAACCTTTAGGCGTCATTGATGGTGTTGATATGCAACATACAGGAGAAGTAAGAAAGATTGATAGTCCAGCCATTAAGAAAAAATTAGACAACAAAGAATTGGTAGTGATCTCACCGATTGGCTACTCACCGACAGGTGAAGTATTTAATCTTACGATGGAAGATGTGGCATTTAAAACTTCTATTGCATTAGAGGCTGATAAACTTATTCTCTTGATAGATTCCGATGGTATTTTTAATTTAAGAAATGAACTTCTGCACGAGATGACTTTAGAAAAAGTCGTTAATCTCTACAAAAGTATTGCAAAAAATAATCCAAAAAAACATGATCTCATCAATATTAATTCCAATGAGTTAGATCTTCTAGAAATTGCTATCAAAGCTTCCGAAGCTGGCATTCATAAAATTCATCTTATAAATAGACATATCGACGGTGCAATTCTTCAAGAATTATTTACCGACGAAGGTGTTGGAACAGTCATCACCGAAAAAGCACTCGATACAATTAGGTCAGCTAATCATAATGATGTCAAAGGTATTCACAAGCTGGTTAATCCTTTAGAGGCAGATGGATATCTTGTAAAAAGGGGTAAAGAAAGAATTGATCATGACATAGAAAATTTTTTTGTGATAGAACATGATAATAAAATTATCGGTTGTGCTGCTTTATACCCATACAACGATCATGTCGAATTTGCATGTTTTGCTATTAATAAAAATTATCAATCGAAAGGATTTGGCTCGAAACTTTATAATTATTGTGACAGAATGGCTCAAGAAAAAAAATTCAAGTATCTATTCGCCCTAACCACAAGGACTGAACACTGGTTTATTGAGAAAGGTTTTAAAGAAGAGAATATTCAAAAACTTCCTAAAAAAAGACTAGAGTCTTACTTGCCTCAAAGAAATTCAAAATTTTTTATTAAAAAGCTTTAAAATCTCAAAAAAACAATTAGGTATAAAAATGACTCATGACATAAAACCAGAACATAAAGCCAAAATATTAAGTGAGGCTTTGCCCTATATTAAAAAGTTCTTTGGTAAAACCATCGTTATTAAGTTCGGTGGGAACGCCATGGTCGACAAAAATTTAAAGCATTCTTTTGCGATTGATGTCGTACTTTTAAAGTTGGTAGGTATGAACCCAGTGGTCGTGCATGGTGGCGGCCCTCAAATCGAGGAACAGCTCGACAAATTAGGTAAAAAAGGTGAGTTTATTCAAGGTATGAGAGTAACCGATGCTGAAACAATGGATATTGTAGAAATGGTTTTAGGCGGACAAATCAATAAAGAAATTGTAAATCTAATTAATAGGTATGGTGGAAAAGCTGTAGGTCTTACCGGTCAGGATGGAAATTTTATTCATGCCAAAAAACTTATTCTACAAAATAATATAGATCCAAAAAATCCGATTGACCTAGGTCATGTGGGTGAGATTGCATCTATCAATCCTAGTATTATTAATTTTCTAGGTGAAGGGGATTTTATTCCTGTTATAGCCCCGATTGGCGTGGGAACAAACGGTGAAACTTACAATATCAATGCTGATCTTGTTGCTGGAAAATTATCTGAAGTCTTGAGCGCTGAAAAATTAATCATGCTTACCAATACGCCAGGCGTTCTTGATAAAAAGGGTTCACTCCTCACAGGATTAACACCCAATGAAATCGATCAACTTATTGAAGATGGAACTTTATCAGGGGGGATGCTTCCTAAAATAAGTTCAGCACTTGATGCTGCAAGAAGTGGTGTCAAAAATGTTCATATTATTGATGGGAAGGTTCAGCACGCTCTCTTATTAGAAGTATTAACCGATGAGGGTGTAGGCACTTTAATTAAGGCAAAATAATTGTCCAAAATTTGGATTTTTGATTTAGATGATACGTTGCATGACGCAAGTTCCAAAATATTCCCAGATATTAATAAATCTATGACTGACTATGTCAGTAATAAGCTTCATATCAGCCATGATGATGCTCATGCTCTTCGAGATCAATATTGGAGAGTCTATGGTGCTACATTAAAAGGCATGATAGACAATCATGGTGTTGATCCAAAAGAATTTTTACTCAAAACGCATAACGCAGATGAGCTATCAAAATTCGTAAAGCAATCACACGCGCTAAAGAATACTTTAAAAAAACTCAAAGGTAAAAAAATTATTTTTACAAATGCGCCACTTCATTATGCAATCGCAATCACTAAATCACTAAAAATTCAAAAATATTTTTCAACAATCTATAGCATTGAATCAACTAATTTTAATCCCAAACCATCGCTTCATGCATTTAGGAAAATTTTACGACGACTTGGAAAAAAACCCTATAAATGTGCGATGGTCGAAGACGATCTTACAAATCTAAAAACAGCTTGCAAAATAGGTATGAGGACAATTCTGGTATCCAAACTAAATAAAAAACCAATTTTTGTGCATAAGCGTATTTCGAAAATTACTCAATTAATTTAATAATGCTAGATTAGTTTCGTTAATGCTTTAAGACGCGCTGCATAAATTGCTTCTTTAATATCAAAACCACTCTTATTTTGACTTATTGAAGTTAGATTTAATTTATTAAGATGTCTTAAGTACTTTTTCATCTTTTTTAAAGTTATCGCTGCTGCTGTTGTTTTATTCATTTGACCTTTAATATAAGCCTCAAAGACTCTCATCACATCCAAAAGTGTATTTGGATTTCTAAATAAATCCATTTTGTAAATTAAATCTAGAATTTGATAAGACTTAAGTTTATTAATCTGCTTTAAGTCGTTTAGACTAGAAACTGTCCTCTCAGTTAATTTTTTTACAGCACATGGGACAGCAAGCCTTGTGAAGACATTCTCTTGATACTTTATAGTCCCTTTTAAAGGATATGTATGTATAAAAAATATAGCTGCTTTAATATCTGTAGAATATTTTGACTTGGCTGCATATTCCAAGCTCCTCTTTATTGATTTTTTATGTTTCAAATAATTCATTTCTGGCAATAATAATTTGAGTGCACCACATCGGTGAAGTATGTCAAACATTAAGTATGATTTTTTTTCTAAAAATCCTACAGAGAGTTCATGCCAAATTCTCTCCGAAGCTACAGCTTCAATTTCTTTATTTTTTACAATTTGCTTTAGAATCTCTTCTGTTTTAGTGTGAATTTTGAACTCATTGAATCGAGCAGAAAATCGTGCGATACGAAAAATACGAATAGGGTCTTCAACAAAAGCAGGACTTACGTGACGTATAACTTTATTTTTAATATCCTTAATCCCATTAAAAGGATCAAAATACTTTCCTCTTTTATCTTTTGCAATAGCATTAATAGTGATGTCTCTTCGCTTAAGATCTTCCTCTAAAGTGACTTCTTTTGAAGCGTATACTTTAAAGCCCTTATAGCCTTTTGAAACTTTACGCTCTGTTCTTGCTAGCGCATACTCATGATGTGTTTTTGGATGTAAAAAAACTGGAAAATCTTTGCCTACAGGCTTATAACCCAATTGGACCATTTCTTCAGAGCTCGACCCTACCACTACATAATCCCTATCTTTCCCCGATAAACCCATGATCTGATCTCGAACTGCACCACCCACAAGATAAATTTTCATTTATCGACCAGATTTACTTCTATAAAGATTATATTTGGCTCTCATAGGAGGTGTATTTTTTTTACTCTTCAGGTAATGATCTAGTCTCCCAAGAACATTTCTATATGGGATTGTACGTTGAGTATTTACTACATTATCAACTTGCATAGATCTCCAATTATCCCGAGTTAATATCTTTATTGGCATCATTTCCATAATTAAGGCAAACATATATGAAAGCATTTTGTTCAGTGGGATAATGAGGCGTTTAAATTTTCCTGACTTAATAATAAGTCTAACAATCTCTTTAAGTGAATAAATATCAGGTCCACCTAAGTCATAAACTTTTCCATATGTCTTTTTATCAAAAATACTCTTAATGAGAACTTTTGATACATCCTCAATATAAATGGGTTGAAATTTAGATTGGGGAGATAAGAGAACTATAACTGGAAGCCACTTTACAAGTAACTTAAACATATTAATAAAATTATCTTTCGGCCCAAAAATAATAGAGGGTCTTAGTATAGTTAAATCTAAATCTATTTGTTTAAGTAATACAAACTCTCCTAGTGCTTTAGATTTCAGATATAAACTGGGTGCTTGAAGATTTGCCCCTAATGCACTGACATGAATTAATCGCTTAATACCACTGTCTTTTATTATTTTAGATAAATTACTCGGCCAAATATGGTGAATTTTATCAAAAGAATTTTTTTTAGATTGATGCAGAATACCTAAGAGGTTAATTACAACATCTACTTTTTTTAAATCTTTTTTTACTTGTGTCAGATCATGAAGATCTAAGTTAAATATTTGAATGTTAGGATTGACGGTACAAAATTTAATTTTTTCCTTGTTTCGAGAAAATAATTTTAGATAGAAATGAGACTGATTTAGGGCAAGGACAAGACTGGAGCCTAAAAAACCTGAAGCTCCAAAAATTGCAATCGTTTTTTTTGATTGAGCCACTTTAAAGTTAAAGCATTCTTATAATAAATATAAGAATAAATATTAATGTGATATTTGTTGTGAGTTTTAAATATTTAATATATTTTTTATTTTTTGTATTTAAGTATAAAAAAGTCAGTCCTACTAATATTGCTAGCAATAAAAATATACAAATTCTTAAAATATTCATTAGTAAACTCCACTCATTACGTGATTTAAAACACCTTTTTTAGAATTGATATAGCGCGATGCCAAATTTGATGTCCTAGAGTCTTGACTATCAAGACTAGTGAGACTCCAACATTGCTTATTAGAAAGTAATGCTAATAATAATTTATTATTTAATTCATGCCCTGACTTGAATGCTTTAAAATTTCCTATGATGGAATAACCTAACATATAAAGATCACCTACCGCATCAAGTATTTTATGTCGCACAAACTCATCGTTATACCTCAACCCTTCTGTATTAATAATTTTATACTCATCCAATACAATTGCATTATCAAGTGATCCTCCCCTCGCCAATCCATGAGATCTGAGGTATTCAACTTCTTGCATAAATCCAAATGTCCGTGCACGACTAATTTCTGTGATATAGGATTCCTCATAAAAATCTAATGCAACTGTATTCGTCGATATATCAAATGCAGGGTGAGGAAAGTCGATTGTAAAATCAACTTTAAACCCCTCATAAGGTTCTAATCTCGCCCATTTATCTTTATCTTTAACTTCAATGATATCGTTAATCAATACAAATTTTTTTGCAGCGCTCTGTTCTCTAATTTGTGCTGTTTGAAGAAGATAAATGAAAGGTATGGAGCTTCCATCCATAATAGGGACTTCGGAACCATTTAATTCAATAATAATATTATCGATACCTATGGCAGATAATGCAGACATTAAATGTTCAACTGTAGCTACACGAGAAGCTTCTTGCCCAATAGCTGAGCACATCTTAGTGTCTTTAACTGCGTCAGGACTTACTTTTACTTCGTTAATTTTATTTTGATCTACTCTTCTAAAGATAATTCCCTGATCTTCTTCGGCAGGCCTAAGTGTCATGGTCACTTTTTCTCCATTATGAAGGCCTACACCTGAAGTCTGAACAGACTTTTCAATAGTTCTTTGTTTGATCATTAAATACTTATTCTCCTTTTTTTCTCAAGAAAGCAGGAATATCATATTCTTCCATTCCTGACATTTTCATAATTTCAACCTGCGCTCTATTCTCATTAGAACTGAATACATCAGGGTCATCATCAGAAGGTGGCTCATCTTGAGCGAAAGTTGGTTTATTTTGTAAAATTGATTTAGTCTCTAGACGTTGCATTCTTTGTTTTACATTTTGAGCTAAACCTGTTGCGACAACAGTCACTCGAATCGAATCTCCCATCGCTTCATCAATAACGTTACCAACAATTACAGTAGCATCAATTGCTGCAAACTGTTTAATTGTCTCCATCACTTCATGGTACTCCTTAAGTGTAAATTTACTATTTGCTGAGATATTCACTAAAATACCTCGCGCGTTCACTAAATTAACATCCTCTAGGAGTGGGCTTGCAACTGCAGACTGAGATGCTTTAAATGCACGATGTTCACCTTGAGCTTCACCAGAACCAATCATTGCCATACCCATTTCACCCATCACTGTCCTCACATCAGCAAAGTCAACATTCACTAAACCTGGGCTATTAATAATTTCTGAAATACCAGAAACCGCATTATGCAATACGCCATTGGCCGCATTAAAAGCCTCTAGAAATGGAATATTTTCTCCCAAGACTTCCAGTAATTTTTCATTTGGAATGACAATTAAAGAATCCACATACTGAACTAATTCATTGATACCATCAGATGCAATAGATGTTCTTTTACCTTCAAATAAGAAAGGTTTGGTCACAACTGCAATAGTTAAAATACCTAATTCTTTTGCAATTTGAGCAATCACAGGTGCGGCACCTGTTCCAGTTCCACCCCCCATGCCTGCGGCGATAAATAACATATCTGAATCTTTAATAGCACTAATAATTTTTTCTTTATCATCAATCGCTGCTTGTTTGCCGATTTCGGGCTTTGCCCCAGCACCTAGTCCTTTAGTAATTGATTGACCAATTTGTAATATATGACTAGCACGACTTTTTTTCAGTGCTTGCATATCTGTATTAGCACAGATGAATTCAACGCCCATTAAATTCTTATCGATCATATGATCAACAGCATTACCTCCACAGCCACCAACACCAATGACTTTTATGATGGCATTTTGTGACTTACTATCAATGACTTCAAACATATCCCATCTCCAAGAATTAAAAGTTACCTTTAAACCAATTCTGCATTTTCATAAAGATTTGATTTATTGAATTGCCAGCAATTTTATTCATCTTTTCTTTTTCTATTTGTTCCTTGCCCATGAGTAACAACCCAATACCAGTTGAGTATCTAGGATTATCAACAACCTCAGATAAACCACCGATATTCCTCGGGGTGCCAATTCTAACTGGCATTCTAAATACACTTTCACCAAGATTAACCATACCTCTCATTAAGGATGATCCTCCTGTGATTACAATGCCAGAAGCTATCATATCTTCCATACCACTTCGTTTCAACTCACTTGAAATAAGTTTATAAAGCTCCGTTAATCGAGGTTCAATGACTTCTGCTAATGAAAGTGTTGAAATAATTTTAGACTCTTTACCATCTACGACCGGAATTTCAATTTGCTCTGAAGTGGAAGCCAAACTTCTTGCCGCATAACCATGCTTAATTTTTATCTCCTCAGCTGACGGTAATGGAGTTCTGAAAGCTACTGCAATATCGTTATTAATCTGATCACCAGCAATCGGAATTACTGCTGTATGTCGAATAGATCCATGTCTCAATACTGCAATATCAGTTGTACCCCCACCAATATCGACTAAACACACACCTAATTCTTTTTCATCATCTGTGAGGACTGCCATACCTGAAGCTATCGGTTGTAGGACTAATTCAGAAACTTCAATACCGCAGCGTTTGATACATTTCACAATATTTTGAGCAGCTGCAATAGCGCCAGTTACAATATGAACTTTCACTTCTAATCTCATTCCACTCATACCAAGAGGCTGCCTTACGTCTTCCTGACCATCAATCACATATTCCTGTGTCAAAATATGAAGTACTTGTTGATCGTTCGGAAGAGTAATAGCGCGCGCAGTTTCAATGACTTTTTCAACATCTAATTGCGAGACTTCAGCATCTTTAATCTTAACCATGCCAGTTGAATTGATACTTTTAATATGGCTACCTGCAATACCGGTATAGACATCAGTGATTTTACAATTCGCCATTAGCTCAGCTTCTTCAATCGCCCTTTGAATGGCTTCCATAGTGGAGTCAATGTTAATAACTACTCCTTTTTTTAATCCTTTTGAGCTATGCTGCCCTAATCCAATAATATTCAATAAGCCATCTGGTTGTAACTCGGCCACAATAGCCACAATTTTTGATGTGCCAATATCTAGTCCAATGATGAGCTTCTTTTCTTCTTTTTGATTCATCATATAAATGGCCTCACACTACTATCTATTTTTTTTGTAGGTTCATTAGATTTTTTAATAGCAAAACCATTGGGGTATCTTAAGTCAGCAGAACCAATTCTTTTCACAGAAGCTAAAACATTGTCATATTGAGATACAAAGCGAGAGAGATTTTCTTCGATATAATCTTTACTTAAGATAATTTTCATATTATCAGTCGTTCTGACTTCCCAGGTGTACCTTGGAAAAAGAAGTACTTGAGCAATTTTTAATTGTTTTTTATCTAAAATACTTTGCATTTTTTTATACTCAAATGCTATATAGCTCTCTGTACCTTCCGGGCCAAAAAATAGTGGTAAATCTTCATCAGACGCCCCATGGAAAATTTCTCCATTTTCATTCACTAAGCCAATTGAGCCCCATCTTCCTATCGCTTGGTGCTCTTCAACAAAAACTTCTAATCGATCTGGCCAAACTCTTCTTACACTTACATTTCTGATCCAAGGTAATTTCATAAAAGCTTCCTTGGTACTATATAAATCTACAGAAAAAAAGTTACCTATAACAAATCGATCTGAAATCATACTGATTTGATCTTCATCAAGATGTTGATGATGACCTATAACCTTAATTTCTCTAATGGGAAATTTAGCAAAATTTATAAATTGATAGCTTAATAAAAAAAGTATCAAAATAATATTGAGTAAAAATACTATATTACTTAGCCAATAGATTTTTAAATAGCTATTTAACATCTGCAGTTTGTAATATTCCTAAAACTAATTGATCAAAATTGATACCCATCTCTTTTGCAGCCATAGGAACCAGGCTGTGACTTGTCATTCCAGGGATGGTGTTTACTTCAATAAAATAGTGATGACCTTTTTTATCCATCACAAAATCTACGCGACCCCAACTAGAACATCCGATAGCTTTGAAAGCTTCCAAAGCTTCTTCCGCTATCAGAGCTTCCTTAATTTTTTCTATGCCCGATGGACAAATATATTGCGTATCATCTTTAAGGTATTTAGCTTCATAGTCATAAAACTCATTACTAGGTTTAATTTTAATGATAGGTAAAGTTTTATTATTTAGTATACCCACCGTATACTCTTCACCATCCACAAATTTTTCAGCAATCACATTTGAATCAATTTTTTGTATCTTTAAAAAAGCTTCTTGATACTGATGTTCGTTTTTAATCTTATCAATTCCAATACTTGAACCTTCATTGGAGGCCTTCATAAAAAAAGGTGATCCAATTAAATTTATGATATCTATATAAGTCATTTCCCCGCTCACTTGTGAAAAGTCTGGTGTTGAAATATTAAGTGAACGCCATAATAATTTTGTTTTTAGCTTGTCTATACCAATTGCTGAGCTTGCAGAATCACTTCCAGTATAAGCAACATTTTTTGACTTTAAAAAAGCTTGTATTGAGCCATCTTCTCCCCCTCGTCCATGAAGGACTATAAAAGCTCGGTCATAAGTTTTTATTTCTTCAATATCTCTATCTGATGGGTCGAAAGCCTCAGCATGAACTCCTAATCGTTTCAAAGCATGAAATACAGCATCCCCACTTAAAAGTGAAATAGCTCTTTCATTGGAATCGCCTCCCATAAGTACAGCAACTTTTCCAAAATCAGGTATCAACTTAAAAAATCTCCTAAGATTTTAACTTCTCTCTCAAGCTTAATGCCTTTTTTTCTAAATACTTCAGACTCAATATGATCAATAATACTTTCAATATCTTTTGCGGTTGCATCTCCTAAATTGATAATAAAATTAGCATGTTTATCTGATACCTCAGCATTACCAACTCTGAAGCCTTTTAATCCACACTCTTCAATGAGTTGAGCTGCGAAAGTATCTTTTGGATTTCTAAATGTTGAACCTGCAGTAGGCCAATTAAGAGGCTGAGTTCTTTTTCTATGATTTAAATACTCCTTTATCTTACTTTCTGAATCAGCCAATATATCTCTCTTAAAATTAAACCAGGCACCTACAAACCATTCATTAAATTTTGGCTTAACCACTTCACGATAAGAAATCGAAAACTCATTTTTTAATCTTAAAGCTATATTGCCTTCTTCATCGATCATATTAACTTTAGTAACGTAATTCCATGTTTCAGAACCGTAACACCCAGAATTCATTGCCAAGGCGCCTCCAATTGTTCCTGGTATACCTGCAAAAAATTCTCCCCCAACAAAATGTTCTTTAGCAAGATTTTTTGCGATCTTTGCACATGAAATTCCTGCTTCTACATAAACACTATCGTCAGTGATATGAATCTCGTTTAAAGCTGCATACATTACAATAACTGTTCCCCGAATGCCGCCATCTCTTACTAAAATATTTGATCCCAATCCTATAAAAGTTAGGGGCTTAAGATATTGCTCTTTTTTTAAAAAATTTTTTAAATCTTCTAGATTTTTAGGAACAAATAAAGTATCTGCAGCACCTCCTACACGCCAACTATTATATTTATTTAATGATTCATTTTTTAAAATTAATATATTTTTCATGAATTCACAATATTTAATATATCCTTAGTCACTCTTCCTATTGATCCTGCACCCATTACAATTAAAATCGAATCTTGATCAATATGTTGAAGTGCTTTTTTAGCCAAATCTGCAATATCTTTTTCGAGGGATACTTTACTTAAAACTGTATTCATACTATCCATCATAGTCAGAGAGCTAACACCCGGAATCACTTTCTCTCCAGCGGAATAAATATCTGTGAGAAGGACTTTATCTGCCTTAAGAAGTACTCGAATAAATTCATCAAAAAGGTCTCTTGTTCTGGTATAGCGATGGGGTTGAAAAATAAGATAGATTGATTTCCCTGGGTAAGCATCTCTCGCTGCATCCAGCACTGCCTCAATTTCAACAGGATGATGTCCATAGTCATCCACTAAAGTAAAATTTTTTTCATCAAACTTTAAATCTTTATAAATTTCAAATCTTCGTCCTACACCTTTAAAATTACTCAGTGCATTAGTTGTTTTTGAAATAGGAATTTCAAGTTCATCAGCAAGCGCTATGGCTGCCAATGCATTCCTCACATAGTGCTTACCTGGTAGATTTAAAGTAATCGATTTTTTAACTATATCAGAATGCTTGATCGTTACTTTAAAATGCATTTTGCCTGCATCTGGTTTGACTTCTTCAGCATAAACATCTGCATCATTTGATAAACCATACGTAATAATGGGTCTAGAAATTTCAGGAATAATAGATTTAATTATAGGATCGTCAATACACACAATCACAACACCGTAAAACGGTAACCGATGTATAAATTCAATATAGGTTTTTTTAAGTTTATCAAAATCATTATCATAAGTTTCCATATGATCTCTATCAATATTTGTCACAATAGAATAGACAGGGGTCAAATGCAGGAAAGATGCATCTGATTCATCAGCTTCCACTACAATATATTCACCATTACCTAGTTTTGCATTTGCGTTTAAAGAAGAAAGTCTTCCACCAATCACATAGGTTGGATCCATTGAAGCTTCTGCCAAAATAGATGCAATTAAACTTGTTGTAGTTGTTTTGCCATGCGTACCCGCTACAGCAATGCCCTTTTTAAAACGCATTAACTCTGAAAGCATTTCTGCTCTTGGCATAATAGGGATTTTATTTTTTATAGCTGCTTTTAATTCGGGGTTATCTTTGTCAATTGCTGAAGAAATCACAATGACATCAACATCTTTAATGTTGTCAGCTTCATGACTAGTAAAAATCTTAATGCCAAGTTCTTTTAGTCGAAAAGTTATGGGAGACTCTTGAATGTCCGAGCCAGAAATAAAATAGCCTAGGTTATTCATCACTTCTGCAATACCACTCATCCCTGAGCCGCCTATTCCTATAAAGTGAATTCGATTGATATTGTGTTTCATTTTTTAATTAATCGCTCACATGCCTGATAAATAACTTCCTCAGGTTTTATTGCTTTACTCTCTAAAGCAGCTTTTGACATTTTTAAACATTGATTTCTTGTCATATTTTTAAGTAAATCACTTAATAATTCTGTTGTGAGTTCTTCCTGAATTATAAGTTGTGCAGCTTTCTTATCGCTTAAGTATTTTGCGTTATAAAACTGATGATTATCAACTGCAAAAGGAAATGGTACCAATATGCTAGGAATACCCGCTACTGAAAACTCAGATACTGTGAGGGCTCCTGCTCGAGATATTACAAGATCTGCCCATTCATACATTTTTTCAATATTATCTAAATAAGCCATACAGTTTGCTTTAATGCCAGACTTTTTATAAGTCCACTTTAAGTCTTGAAAATGCCTCTCACCTGATTGATGAATAATCATCGGTCTATTTTTAGGATTGATTTGTTGGACACTTAAAGGAATGATATCGTTTAAAAATTTAGCGCCTAGACTACCCCCCACAACAAGAAGTCTTAAAGGACCTTTTCTACTTTTAAATCTTTGAACTGGGGGTTTGATTTTTCTAATAGCATCCCTCACCGGATTACCAATTTTTTCTGAGTGACGCATAAGCCTGATTGGAAATGCAGAATATATATGTGTCGCGATCATCGCTAATAATTTATTAGTGAGTCCTGGGATAAAATTTTGTTCGTGCACAATAAGAGGCTTACCCATAAGTTTTCCCATAAGGCCACCAGGAAAAGAAACATAACCTCCCATAGCAATTACAACATCTGGCTTTTCTTTTTTAATCGCTATCGCACATTGTATCAATGCAATTAAAAGCATGAATGGTAGTTTTAACCAACTTAAGATATTTTTACCCCTGACCCCTTTAATATCAATCATGGCTTTTTGATAAGGCTTACTCTCAATCAACTTATTTTCCATCCCATTTTTAGTGCCAAGCCAAGTAATTTGCCAACCTTTAGTCTTTAAATAGTCAGCAATCGCGATACCTGGATAAATATGCCCTCCAGTACCTCCAGCAATAATCAATATTTTTTTATTGGATTTCACTAAATTAGATTCCTCTTAACTCTCTTCGGTTTTCCCAATCAATTCTGAGTAATATCGCAAGCGCAATCATATTGACCAAAATACTACTACCACCGTAAGACATAAGTGGCAAAGTTAAACCTTTAGTAGGAAGAAGCCCCATATTCACCCCCATATTAATAAGGCATTGCGTGCCAAACCAAATGCCAATTCCTTGGGATAATAAAGCTGAATAATAACTTTCATTAATAATAGCGTCTTTAGCAATACCAAAAGCTCTAATTACTAACCATGAAAATAATCCAATAACAATAAGTACACCAAAAAAACCAAACTCCTCTGCTAATACAGCTAAAATAAAATCAGTATGAGCTTCGGGTAAATAGTTTAATTTTTGGACGCTTCCACCTAAACCTACTCCAAAAATCTCACCACGACCAAATGCTATAAGAGCTTGAGCTAACTGATAACCTCTGTTATATGGATCAGCCCATGGATCATAAAAACCTAAAACTCTTTGCATACTATTTTCACGGAAATAAATTAGTAATGTTATGACGATAGGAACAACAATCGTTAAGCCCATCAGAATTTTTTTATCAATACCACCTAAAATTAATATACAAATAGCAATAACTAAAATTACAAAAAATGCACCATAATCTGGTTCAAGTATTAGTAATAGGCTTGTTAGAATAATCGCTGCAGCCATTGGAAGAAATCCTTTTAGAAAACTAGTAATTATTTTTGATTTTCTCAAAACATAATCTGAAGCATACATGGCTGTAAATAATTTCATGAATTCCGAAGGTTGCATATTTACTATAAATAAAGAAATCCAACGTTTACTGCCATTTACCTTATGACCAATACTCGGAATAAGAACAAGAATGAGTAACACTATGCCTGCCATAAATAAATAAGGGGACATCTTTTGCCACCAGCGAATTGGAATTTGAAAGGTAATAAATCCCCCGATAAGCCCTAAAAATATATAAATTGATTGTCGGAGTAAAAAAAAATAATTCTGGTGTTTAGTAAACTTGTTAGCTTCAGCAAATGAAATTGAGGACGCATAAACCATGATAAGGCCAATTGCAATCAAAATTGATGAAACCCAAAAAAGGCCGTGATCGAAAGAGGGTTTGTCTATTATCGATTTACTAGAAAATTTATCAATCATGATTTATTTTTTAAATTGCTCACGCAGTGCTTAAAAACTTCTCCGCGATGCATATAGTTTTGAAACATGTCTGTACTTGCACATGCTGGAGACAGCAGAATTGCATCACCCATGTTGGCTGATTTAAATGATTTGATAACTGCAGATTCAAGATTTTTTTCAATACTTATTGGAATAGCTTGCTTACTAAAAATCTCTTGCATAATTTTTGCATCTTTACCAATCAAAAATATATTTTTAACTCTTCCTTTAGATGGGTTAATTAATGGTTTAAAATTTTGATTTTTTCCATCCCCTCCTGCAATTAATAAAATTGGTTTAGTCATGCTTTGAATAGCGGCAATCGTAGCGCCTACATTAGTACCTTTTGAATCATTATAAAAATCGATGCCTGATATTGATTCAACATATTCAACTCGATGAGGTGGTGTATTAAATTGTCTGACAACACTTTTAATTACATCATTAGAAATTTTAAATGGCTCACATAGCGCTAAAGCAGCCATAATATTTTTTATGTTATGCATACCTTTAATTTTAATTTCATCTAAAGAAATAATTTCAGTATTACCTTTAGAAATAAAATATTGGTTGCCGTTTTTTTTAATTCCGTAATTTTTTTCATCTACATTAATCCCAAATGTCAATGAGTCTTCATCAATCTTAGATTTAAGATAGTCATCATCGCGATTTAAGATAATTTTATTGGCATGATTAAATATTCTATATTTAGCTTCAGCGTACTCTTCAATACTGTCATAGCGATCCATGTGGTCTTCTGAAATATTTAGCACTGCTGCAGTTTCGAGTACTAATGAGTATGTTGCCTCTAATTGAAAACTTGATAGCTCAAGAACATAAACATCTGGCGCTTTCTGATTTAAAGTGTTTAATATTGGGATACCAATATTCCCCCCCACAATAATAGATAAGCCTGCTGTCTTTAATAGCTCACTCACAAGAGATGTGACTGTTGTTTTGCCATTTGAGCCAGTAATTCCAATAACTTTTGAATTTAACGGTTTAACTTGTGCAAAAATTTCAATATCGCCAATAACTGAAATACCCAGATTTAATGCTTTTTGAACATATCTTTCTTTTAATGAAATTCCGGGGCTAATTACAACTAATTCAATATCTTTAATGATGTCATCGTTAATTGAATCACCAATAAAAAATTCAACTTCTTTAAAATTTTCTTTAATTTCATCTAAACCTTGAATAATTGATCTTGTATCAATCGCGCGAATAATACATTCTTTATTAGCTAAAAAATTTAATACGGATTGGCCTGTGTCTCCAAGACCTACTACTAAAACTCTTTTTTTATTTAAATTGATGGTCATCTAATCTTTAATGATGAAATGCCAATTAATACAAGCATCATGGTGATAATCCAAAATCGAATAACGACCTGGTTTTCTTTCCAGCCTTTTTTCTCATAGTGATGATGCAATGGAGCCATGAGAAAGATCCGTTTACCAACACCATATTTAAATTTTGTGTATTTAAAATATATAACCTGGATAGCAACAGAAAACGTCTCGATTACAAAAATACCTCCCATAATAAATAAAACAATTTCTTGTCGGACGATGACTGCAATAGTCCCAATAGCCGCTCCTATAGCAAGCGCACCTAAATCGCCCATAAATACCTCTGCAGGGTAAGCGTTGAACCATAAAAAACCTAAACCTGCACCTGCCATTGCAGTGCAAAAAATAGCTAATTCACCTGCACCACTTATATAAGGCATACCTAAATATTTTGCTATGACATAGTTACCTGCAACATAAGCAAATACACCTAAGGCACTCGCAACCAATACTGCAGGCATGATGGCCAGCCCATCAAGCCCATCCGTAAGATTTACAGCATTACTGCTTCCTACAATGACGACATAACTGAAGAGAATAAAAGTAAGGCCATTCATCGAAAAACTTACATCTTTAAAGAAAGGTAAAATAAGTGATGTTTGTTGCGGAGTGATAGCGTTTGACCAAAGATAAATAGATACAGCAAGACCTATGATTGACTGCCATAAATATTTTTGACCTGCCTTCATACCATTTGGATCTTTATAAATAACTTTTTTTAAGTCATCTATAAACCCGATAAGACCAAACCCAAGGGTAACAATTAACAATACCCAAATATAATTATTTCTTATATCTGCCCACAATAAAGTTGACGTGATAATTGATATTAATATTAGGCTGCCTCCCATAGTGGGTGTACCAGTTTTAATGAGATGGTCTTTAGGGCCGTCTGATCGAACAGCTTGGCCGATATTGTATTGATTAAGTTTTTTAATTAACCAAGGACCAATGGCGAAAGAAATAAGTAACGACGTGATCGTCGCCATTACTACTCTTAATGTAATATAATTAAATACATTAAATCCGTGGATTTCTTTTGCTAAAAATTTAAATAATTCGAGCAACATAATTTTTATCTTTCTTAAAAATTTAAGTGAGTGCCTCTACCACCTCTTCCATCTTCATAAAACGAGAGCCTTTCACAAGTACGCATGAATTTTTTTTTATTTTGGATTTAACATATCGAATAAGCTCTTTTTTACTATCAAACCATTTTGCACGGTCATTACACTTATCAACGGTATATTTAGTTAATTTACCAATACCTACTACATCTAATATTTTCTTTTTGTTGATATAACTTCCTATAGAGGTATGGTATTCTCGAGACTTCTTTCCAAGCTCAGCCATATCTCCAATAATTAAAATTTTTTCATTATTTTGATTAGCTAATACATTAATAGCCGCCCGCATCGATTCTGGATTTGAATTATAGGTATCATCAATAAGTATTGATCCATAGAGCCCTTTTTTAAATTCTAATCTTCCTTGAACTGGCTTAATTATCTCAAGACCTTTCTTAATTGTTTTTAATGGAATTTTAAGCGCGACTGTTGAAGCAATAGCTGCAAGTGCATTCTTTAAATTATGCTCCCCTGGTAATTTCAATTTAATATCAATCAAGCCTTTAGGTGTTTGAATTTGAGAAATGCCTTGAATTGTTTTTTTAAGAAATACATCAGATTTTTTATCTAAACCAAATGAAATAATTTTTTTAGTTTGAGCTGCATTTTTCATCAGCTTATAAAACTGATCATCTCGATTAATGATTGCAATGCCAGCTTTTTTAACACCTTCAAATATTTCTGATTTCGCTTTTGCAATCTCTTTTTTAGAGCCAAAAAATTCAATATGAGCTTCAGCAATATTTGTGATCACTGCAATATCTGGTCTTGCAATCTTACTTAAATAGCTAATCTCTCCCTTATGGTTCATGCCCATTTCAACTACAGCATACTTTTGTGCTTTTTTAATTTTTAACAGAGATAAGGGTAGACCAATATCATTATTAAAATTTCCCTGACTCACAAGTAGTTTCTTTATACTTTTTACATGTAATGAGACGATGCAACTAATCATTTCTTTTGTGGTGGTTTTACCATTACTCCCAGTAATAGCGACCAAAAGTATTTTTGATTTTAACTTCCAATATTGGGCAATTTTTCCGAGAGCCTCTCGCCCACTTTGCACAATGATTTTATTTTTTATGCCATTTTGATTTTTAGTAATGATTGCAGCAATAGCTCCTTTTTGAATAGCACTTGATGCAAAATGATCTCCATCAAATTTTTTTCCTTTAATGCCTATAAAAAGATCGCCCTTATGAATTTGATTACTATCTATAGAAATACACTTAATTTTCTTCTTAAGTAAAGAAGTATCGCCATGATAATTTCCATCAACAATTTTTTTGATTTGATTTAAAGTAATTTCCATTAATATGTTTTATACTTTTTAAGTAAATTTTTCGTATATTTTTGATCGCTGAAAGGATATCTAACATTTTTAATTTCCTGATATTTTTCATGCCCTTTTCCAGCAATCAGAATAATGTCATCTTTTTTTGCAAATTGAATGGCTTTTGTAATCGCCTTATCTCTCTTAATCTCGGTAGTAAATAATCCTTTCATACACTTACTAATGTCACTGATAATTTTTTGGGGGTTTTCATTCCTAGGATTATCTGAGGTAATAAAACTCATATCAGCAAGATCTGAAGCGACTTTTGCCATATCTTTTCTTTTGCCTATATCTCGATTCCCCCCGCACCCAAAAACACAAATTAATCTACCATTTGTTTTATCTTTTAACGTCTCAAGTACTTTTCTTAACGCATCTGGTGTATGCGCATAATCGATAAATATTTTAGGTGTATATTTTGTACCTAGCTTTTGCATTCTCCCTGGCACTTGGGATATGAAACTTACCCTATGCACAATTTTTTTCAATGAATAGCCGGATGCTATTAAAGTGGTTATGACTGCTAACAGGTTATATACGTTAAACTCTCCCACTATTGGTGCTTTGATTTTGTAAACTTCTTTTTTATATGTGATTTGAAAATTTGTAATTAAATTTGAATATTTAATATGTGTCGCTCTGATATCGCCACTTTTAATTCCATAACTTAAGACTTTTGTTTTATTTTTTTTAAGGGAAATTTTAAGTTTTTTCCCATAAGAATCATCTATATTAATAACTGCGACTTTTAATGATGGAAAATAAAATAACTTTTTTTTCTCATTAAAATAATTTTTTAAGTTGAGATGATAATCTAAATGATCTCTTGATAAATTTGTAAATACCCCTATATCGAAAAGAATACCATTTACTCTTCCTTGCGATAAACCGTGCGATGAGACTTCCATCACAGCAGATTTCATTTTTTGATTATTAAATTCTCTTAAAATACGGTGGTTTGTTATCGCGTCTGGTGTTGTATGTGTCTGTACTTTTAATTTTTTGTATCCAAATCCAAGGGTACCTATTAGGCCTGTTTTTTTACCTAAATGATTTTGTATTTCAGCTATCCAGTGCGCACATGATGTTTTTCCATTTGTGCCGGTAATACCGATAGTGAGTAACTGCTTTGAAGGTTCTTTAAAAAATATGTGAGCAATTTCTCCTTCTTTATTTTTTAAATCTTCAATAGCATAATGTGTCGTATTCCATGATTTTTTCCAAATAAAATTTTTCTTTTCATAAAATATTACTTCTGCACCTTTTTTAATGGCTGCCTCGATATAAGATCTGCCATCATGATGTATTCCAGGGTACGCTAAAAATAGAGAATTCTTTTTTATATACCTACTATCATTTGATATTTCAGAGAGTTGATGTCCAATTCTTTTTAATACACTCTTCATATTGTTTCGTTGGAATTAATACTATCCTGAGGTAAAACTTTTATTTGTGGTTTTTTATCTTGGGGTATTTTTAGTTTTTTCATAACCTGGGCCATCACATTACTAAATACTGGGGCTGCCACTCCTCCTCCGAAGTGACTTCGAACGGTTGGCTCATCTATCATTACTGCCATGATGATTCTTGGATTTGAAGCTGGAGCTAAGCCTACAAATGAAGCTATATTTTTATTCTTATCATAAGTTCCATTAACAATTTTCTCAGCTGTTCCTGTCTTACCTGCAACCCTATAGCCTATAATTTTTGCATTACCTGCAGTTCCATGCTCAACAACTTGCTCCATCATTTCTACCATTGCTTTAACTGTTTGCTTTGAAAATACTTTTGTACCCATAGGAATTTCTTCTTTTTTGAATAATGTAACTGGTCTCATTTCTCCTTCATTAGCAAACACTGTATAAGATTGAGCTAATTGAAGAAGTGTTAAATCTATGCTATGTCCGATACATATTGTTGCCTGATCTAATTTAGTCCAATTTTTATAATCTCGAAGTGTCCCAGGAACTTCCCCAGGGAATCCAGATCCTGTTTGCATTCCAAACCCTACTTTGTTTAAGGTAGACCATAAATTTTTAGGTGTTTGAAATAATCCAATTTTTATTGATCCTACATTAGAAGATTTCATGATGACTTCTGAAACTGTCATAAAAGGTTTATTTTGATCAGCATGGACGTCGTGAATCGTGGACGATCCAATTTTTATAAACCCTGATGTAACATCTACCAATGAGTTTGGGTTTAGAATTCCTGCATCTAATACTGAAGATACTATAAATGGTTTGATTGTTGATCCTGGCTCAAACTTGTCTGTTAGGGCGCGATTTCTTGTAGGGCCGCCATTTTCATTAAGATTATTTGGATTGTATGAAGGGAGATTCACTAAAGCTAGTATTTCTCCTGTCTTCGCATCTAATACAATTGCTGCACCTGCCTTGGCTTTATGAATATCAATTGATTTCACCAACTCTCTATAAGTAAAATATTGAATTCCTCTGTCAATTGAAAGTTTTATGTCATGGCCATCTTGAGGCAATCTCCCTTCTTCTAAATCTAAATTGGCAACAGTCTTACGATTACGATCTATGAGTACTTTTCTACTACCGATCTTACCAGTAAGAATTTTATTTTGGAAAAGCTCAATACCCTCTTGCCCAATATTATCAATATTAGTAATTCCAACTAAATTAGCTGTAATATCAGCATGCGGATAAAATCTCTTATACTCTTTCCGAGTAAATATTCCTGGTATTTTTTGTGTATTTAATCTTCTTTCATCATCAGGTGAGAGATCTTTCTTTAAATCAAATTCTTTTTTGTTGTTGAGTAGCTTTTGATCGAGCTCATCACTTGTTAACTTAAGAATATCCTGTAACTCTAATTTTTGATTTTTATTTATTTTAAAATTAGCTGGATTTACTCGCACTATCGCCACTGGGCTGTTACTCGCTAAAATATCCCCATGTCTATCAGTAATTTTTCCTCTTTCTGCATAAAGAGATTGTACTCGCACACTCACAGCATTTCCTTTTGATTGTAAAAAATCTTTACGCAAACTTTGTAAATATAACGCTCTAAAAATAAGTGTTATAAATCCAGCTAAAAATAAAATCAAAATTAATCTTCTTCGAATACCAGAAAGCTCGAAAAATGTTTTCTCAACTTTGTTATTGATAAATAGACTCAATGCTACTCCAACAAAATAATTTTTTTAGGTTCAGGGCTTTTCATTTTTAATGATTTCTTAGCAATTTCTTCAATTCTTCCATGCATTGCCCAAGTGCTCTGTTCGAGCTGAAGCTGGCTATATTCTGCATTTAATTTTTGTCTTATATTTTTTTGTTCCTCTAGCTCCCAAAAAAAATTATTGTATTGATGCTGGAAGTTTACTTTTGCAAGTGCCATAAGTACGATCAAAAAAAATAAAATAAAATTTATTCTCGTCATCTAATATGAAGTCCTTTGAACAACCCGCATAATTCCACTTC
>SYKG01000049.1 GCA_005797835.1 Methylotenera sp. | reverse complement strand
GCAGGTGATACATCTTGTGGCACAACCGCTCAAACAAGAAATATGTTCTTAGGGGGTACGAAACAATTAATGGGGAATCTAGAATTATTTATGCCAGTGCCTTTTTTAAAAAATAATAATCAATTTCGCTTGAGTGCCTTTATCGATGCTGGTAATGTATACGAAGATTCCGAATCTATAAGGTTATCCTCCCTGAGATATTCTGCAGGTCTCGGGCTTATGTGGATTTCGCCGTTTGGCCCGTTAAAATTAGTGGTGGCTCAACCATTTAATAATAAGGATACGGACAGGACAGAGACTTTTCAATTTCAAATGGGCCAGCAATTCTAAGTTAATTATTTTTAAATTTTTAGGAGTTACAAATTGAAATATAAGTATTTAGCTCAATGTCTTGTCTTATCATTAATTCTTTTTACAAGCATAGTAGCTTCTGCTGAACTTAAAGTGGGATTTATTTCAGTAGAGAAAATTCTTCGAGAAGCCCCCCAAACCATTGAAATTGAGAAAAAATTAACAAAAGAATTTAGTGTTCGGACTGATAAACTAAAAGGAGATGTGAAAGTATTAAAAGAAAAAGAGGCAGCTTTTTCAAAAGAAGTATTGACCATGAAAGACTCAGAGCGTGATATGAAAGAAAAATCTCTTGCGCAGGTTCGAATTGAAATTCAGCGTGCAGACCGTGAATTAAAGGAAGATGCTGGTATAAGACGAAATGAAGAACTCGCTACTTTGCAAGATACAATTAATAAGGTAGTGACATCAGTGGCGAAAGCAGAAGGTTATGATCTAATTGTTTACACGGGCGTAGCCTATAGTAGTGAGAAAATTGACATCACTGACAAGATCTTAAAATCTTTGGGTAAAAAATAATTTTTGGCCTAGATTAATCTTATGGGCCAAGTTATTACAATAGGTGACATTCAAAAAGAATTAAGTGGTGAGTTGGTAGGTGATGCAAAATTAACTATTAACTCTGTAGCCTCCTTAGATTCAGCTTCAAAAAATTCTATTGCTTTTTATAATAATATTAAATTTCTAGAGTCACTAAAGCGAACAAAAGCAGGTATTGTTATACTCTCAAAAGAGAGCCTCACCCACCGCGATCATGACGTGATAATTGTGGACAATCCTCATTTATATTTTGCAAAAATATCAAAATTACTTCATCCCCATAAAATTTTAAAAAAAGAAATTCATCCTTCTGTAATTATTCACCCAAGCGCTAAGATGGGTAAAGATCTGCATATTGGGCCCAACACTGTCATTGATGAAAATGTAATTGTAAGTGACAACGTAATAATCCATGGAAATGTAATCATTGAAAAAGATAGTATCATTGGGGAGCATACGATTATTCACGCAAACGCTACAATCAAAGCAAAGACTGTGATTGGAAAAAAATGTACACTTTCCTCAGGCTGTATTATTGGATCTGAAGGGTTTGGCTACGCAAAAGAAAATGAAACATGGATAGCGATCCCTCAAATGGGTCGGGTGATATTGGGTGACAATGTTGATATTGGTGCAAATTCAACCATAGACCGCGGAGCTTTAGATGATACTATGATTGCTAGCGGCGTTAAAATTGATAATTTAGTACAAATTGGGCACAACTGTATCATTGGCGAAAATACCATTATTGCAGGTTGTGTCGGTATAGCAGGAAGTGCCAATATTGGAAAAAATTGTGCTATTGGTGGAGCAGCGATGATCTTTGGCCACTTATCGATCACTGATCATGTGACAATTTCCCCTGGCTCAATGATTACCAGATCCATTAAAATTCCAGGAACCTATACTGCACTTATGCCTTTCCAATCGCATAATGCATGGCTTAAAACAGCAGCAAAAATAAGAAGACTCAAATAACAGGAATTAAAAAAGATGGCTAAAAATACCGCAATGGATATCCATGAGATTTTAAATCATCTACCTCATAGATATCCTTTTATCCTTATTGATAAAGTGATTTCAATAGAGCTTGGAAAAGAAATTTATGCGATTAAAAATGTTTCCATTAATGAGCCTTTTTTTCCAGGGCACTTTCCCTACCATCCCGTCATGCCCGGTGTTTTAGTTGTAGAGGCGATGGCGCAGGCGGCCGCAATTCTATCCTTCAAAACAATGGATACAAAACCCTCAGATGATTCAGTTTATTATTTTGCTGGCATTGATAGCGCACGTTTTAAAAAGCCAGTATCACCCGGAGATCAAATTATTATTCATGTAAAAATTGACCGTATCTTAAAAGGAATATGGAAATATGTTGCAGTTGCAAAAGTTGACGACGAGGTCGTTGCTGAAGCTAATATGATGTGTATTTTAAAACCAATCGAAAAAAAATAAATTCATAGATTTGGAATATTATTTTGATTCATAAGACCTCTATTGTCAGTCCAAAAGCTAATTTAGATTCTAGCGTTCAAGTTGGGCCCTATTCTATTATTGACGCTAATGTGAATATCGG
Organism: Methylotenera sp.; assembly: GCA_005797835.1. Lineage (GTDB taxonomy): Bacteria > Pseudomonadota > Gammaproteobacteria > Burkholderiales > Methylophilaceae > Methylopumilus. Next base: position 516 of record SYKG01000049.1, on the reverse strand, counting down.
AGCAGGTTCAGTCATTGGAAATCATGTGACCATTACCGGTCATACGACTATCGGAAAAAATAATCATATCCTTCACTACAGCTCCCTCGGCGAAGCACCTCAAGATAAAAAGTATAAACAAGAAAAAACATTTTTAGAAATTGGGGACAATAATACAATTAGAGAATTTTGTACCTTCAACCGAGGTACAGCTCAAGACCAGGGCCTTACAAAAATTGGTCATGATAACTGGATTATGGCCTACGTTCATATTGCCCATGACTGTCACATCAAAAATCACACGGTCCTTGCAAACAACACCTCGCTCGCAGGTCACGTTGAGATTGATGATTATGCGATCCTCGGCGGATTTACCCTGGTCCATCAGTATTGTAAAATTGGTAGTCACATCATGACGGCAGTCAACACCGTGGTATTTAAGGATATACCGCCTTATATCATTGTCGCAGGCTATGAAGCCACACCGAAGGGCATCAATGTGGAGGGCTTAAAAAGAAGGGGCTTTGATCCCAAAAT
>SYKG01000048.1 GCA_005797835.1 Methylotenera sp. | reverse complement strand
AGCTTGCTTAATTGAATTTCCTTTGCAAAATCAATTCCCTCAAAGACTCATTGATCAATTTGATAGAAAGATAAATTATCTTCGTCTGTCAATCACGGATCGCTGTGATTTTCGATGCGTCTATTGCATGAGTGAGAATATGGAATTCTTACCCCGTAATGAAGTGCTCTCACTGGAAGAATCAGCAAGAATCGTAAAAATTTTTGCTTCTCTTGGTGTCACTAAAGTAAGAATCACGGGAGGAGAACCTTTAGTTAGAAAAAATATTTCTTGGCTTTTTCATGAAATATCAACCATTCAAACAATAAAAGAAATCGTCATTACAACGAATGGCAGTCAATTAACTCAGTATGCGGATATGCTCAAAAGTTCTAATGTGAAAAGAATAAACATTAGTCTAGACAGCTTAGATCATGCTCTGTTTAAAAAAATTACCCGGGTAGGTCAATTAGATAAGGTTTTAAAAGGGATTGATAAAGCAATTGAAGTAGGCTTCTCAAATATTAAACTGAATACTGTTTTAATGAGAAATATTAACGATCATGAAGTAATTGGTCTTGTAAATTTTGCAATAGAAAAAAAATTAGATATTTCTTTTATAGAGGAAATGCCTTTAGGAAATATTGACCACTTAAGAAAAGATACCTTTATCAGTAACGATGAAGTATTAAAAAAATTACAAAGCCATTTTAATTTAATTCCAACCACTTTCACTTCCGGTGGACCTGCAAAATATTGGCAGCTTGCAAATCAATCGACTAAAATCGGTTTTATTTCTCCTCATAGTCATAACTTCTGTGACACTTGCAATCGTGTCAGAGTCTCATCGAAAGGTGAATTATTTCTGTGCTTAGGTCAAGAAGAAAAAATTGAACTCATGCCTCTCTTACGTCAATACCCCAACGAAGATTGGCCGATCCAAAAAGCTATTATAGAAAGTATGCTGATTAAACCAAAAGCTCACGATTTTAATCTCGAAACCATAAAGCCTGCAGTCGTAAGATTTATGTCTCATACCGGAGGTTAAATTTAAGTGAAGGACTCAGTAACAGTGGTCATTCTAGCTGGGGGACAATCAAAGCGCATGCAGGTTAAAAATAAAGCGATGCTCTTGTTTAAAGGGAAACCGCTAGTGACCCATGTTATTGAATGTATGAAGCCTCAAGCAAAAAATATTGTTATCAATTCACATCGAAATAAAAAAGATTTTGAAATTTTTCATTTGCCCATCATTGATGATGTATTAGATCTAGAAGAGGGTCCCCTATTAGGTATTTTGTCTAGTCTTCAAGAAATCAAAACTGGTTGGATACAATTCGTGCCTTGCGACACACCCTATCTGCCAGACAATCTTGTCACACTGCTGATGAAAGAAGTTGAAGTAAAAAAAACTTTAGCTGCAGTCCCTGAAACTAAAAACGGTTTACAATCGGCATGTCTTTTATGCCACACCTCAACATTGCAAAATCTTGAGGATTTTTTTAATCAGGGGGAGCGAAAAATTGAAGATTGGATAAGGCAATTACCATTTTCAATTGTGCAGTTTCCTGATGAGTCACAATTTATCAATATCAATACGCAAGAAGAATTAATGAAAGCGTAACTATGAAAAAAGATGTAAGTTTAACTGACTTAATTTCTGACTTAAATATTGCTCACGATTACGATCCTAATGCAATGTCTGTTGAGCAAGCCAAAGTTTGGATTGCTAATTTTTTAAACCCCATCGATCAACAAGAGACGATACATATCAAAAATGCTCTTCACCGCATTTTAGCTGAGCCTGTGATATCACCAATCAATGTGCCTAATCATGACAATTCAGCAATGGATGGTTATGCGATAAATACTACTAAACTTGGCAATATTGGGCCCTTTGCACTTCGCGTCACAGGTAAGCTTTTTGCAGGAAATCAAATAGAAGGTAATACAAAAGAAGCTATACGTATTATGACAGGAGCCATGATCCCCTCTGGATTGAACGCTGTCATTCCTCAAGAGCAAGTTGAACTTAATGCGGGTTTAATTATATTTAAAACAAAACCTAATGTGAATCAAAATATTCGACAGATAGGTGAAGATATTAATTGTGGGCAAACTATTCTTCAAAGAGGTCGATGCTTGAAAGCCTGCGATCTTGGTTTACTTGCATCAATAGGCATTGACTCCATCAAAGTTTATAGAAAAATTAAAGTAGCTTTTTTTTCAACGGGCGATGAAATCATTTCACTCGGAAACCCATTATTACCAGGCCAGGTATATGACAGCAATCGCTATAGTCTAATAGGTCTTTTAAAACGTCTTGATGTAGAAGCGATCGATCTTGGTGTGATCCCTGATAATAAAAAAATAATTGAAGATACATTAAAAAAGGCTAGCGATATAGCCGATGTCGTTATTAGTACTGGGGGTGTTTCCGTTGGCGAGGCAGATTATATGAAGGAAATTTTAAAAAAAATAGGCAAAATTTTATTTTGGAAAATTTCTATGAAGCCTGGGCGACCACTCGCTTATGGAAAAATTGGTCACTCTCATTATTTTGGACTTCCGGGGAATCCTGTATCCACTATGGTTACTTTTTATCAATTTGTAAGGGAGGCAGTCCTGACTTTATCAGGTCAAACTCCTATTCCTAAAATACCACTTATTAAAGCGAAACTATTATCCCCTATTAAAAAAGTACCTGGCCGTAGGGAGTTTCAAAGAGGTATTTATGAGAAAGACGATGAAGATATTTTTAAAGTCAGCCCCTTAAAAGATCAAGGATCGGGGATTCTCAGATCTATGAGTGAAGCAAATTGCTTCATCGTCCTTCAGGAAGACACAGCTCATTTAGAAAAAGATATGTGGGTAGATATTCAATTATTTGATAGCCTTTTTTAAGATTTAAAAATGTAATTTCTTTTGGATTAAAGTTCCTGAAATGATTCAACATTTTTCTAAAATCCCACCACTTTTTTATTAAAAATCACTTAATATGGTGAAATGGAAATTAATAAAAAAGTCACTTCATTTAAACTGATAGGTACAAGTGGTCTTCAATTTAACCTATCAGATTTCAAAGGTCGTTATCTTGTCCTGTATTTTTACCCTAAAGATGCCACTCCAGGCTGCACAACGCAGGGTAACGACTTTAGAGATGCTTATAAAAAATTTCAAGCACTTAATACTGAGATATTTGGTATCTCTCGAGACACTTTGAAGTCCCATGAAAGCTTTAAAGCAAAATTTACATTCCCTTTCGAGCTTTTAAGTGACATAGAAGAAAAAGCCTGTGAATTATTTAATGTCATAAAAATGAAAAATATGTATGGTAAACAAGTAAGAGGTATTGAACGAAGTACATTCGTCATTGACCCAGAAGGTAAACTGATTCGGGCATGGCGAAGTGTAAAAGTCGAGGGCCATGTTAAAGAAGTTTACCAATTTATTAAACAACACAACTCTATTTAACTATGGCAAAAAAAAATGGTGTGACTAAACTATTTGTTCTAGACACCAATGTATTAATGCACGACCCCTCAAGTATTTTCCGATTTGAAGAACATGATATATACCTTCCTATGGTGACCTTGGAAGAATTAGACAATAATAAAAAAGGTGTCAGTGAGGTTGCAAGGAATGCAAGACAAACCAGTCGCAATTTAGAAGAGATTATAGGAGTCAATGAAGAAAGTTTAGAAAAAGGGCGCCCACTCGGCATTAAGGGCAATACCCATGTTACAGGAAAACTTTTTTTACAAACCTCAGCACTTCCTCATGAGATACCCCTGCTTGCTGGCAGCAAAGCCGATAATCAAATTTTAGGTATCGTTGCCTATCTTAAAACTCAATACCCTGATCGCCAGGTCATCCTTGTTAGTAAAGACATCAACATTCGTATCAAAGCGAGAGCTTTAGGAATTGCTGCCGAAGATTATTTTAATGATAAAGTACTTGAAGACACTGAGATGCTCTATACCGGCATCACAGAACTTCCAGAAGATTTCTGGGAGAAGCACAGCAAAGATATGGAATCATGGCAAGAAAATGGCAGGATGTTTTATCGCCTGACAGGCCCCTTGTGTTCCAGCTTCCTGATTAATGAATTTATTTTTTATGACTTTGATAAACCCTTCCATGCAATTGTAAGAAAAATTTCTGGTACAACAGCTACTCTTGAAATCATTAAAGATTTTATTAACGGTAAAAATAATATCTGGGGCATTCACGCTAGAAATCGAGAACAAAATTTTGCACTAAACCTTTTGATGGATCCTGATATCGATTTTGTATCGCTTTTGGGTCAAGCTGGAACAGGTAAAACACTTCTCACCCTAGCAGCAGGATTATCACAAACACTTGATAAAAAAATTTACAATGAAATTATTATGACGCGAGTCACAGTGCCTGTTGGCGAGGATATTGGTTTCTTACCAGGTACCGAAGAAGAAAAGATGACACCTTGGATGGGTGCATTAGAGGATAACTTAGACGTATTAAATCAAACAGATGAAGAAGCAGGTGAGTGGGGAAGAGCGGCCACACAAGATCTTATTCGTTCACGTATCAAAGTAAAATCACTTAACTTTATGAGAGGACGCACATTCTTGCATAAATATCTCATCATTGATGAAGCACAAAATCTTACACCTAAACAAATGAAAACCTTAATCACCCGAGCCGGGCCAGGGACAAAGGTTGTCTGCCTAGGTAATATTGCACAAATTGATACCCCTTACCTCACTGAGGGAAGTTCAGGTTTAACTTATGTCGTTGATCGTTTTAAAGGTTGGAATCATAATGGGCACATCACACTTGTGCGTGGTGAGCGTTCGCGCTTAGCTGATTATGCTGCTGAGACACTTTAACTTTCAAGCGTCAAAAGGTTTTGTGCCTTTGCTGTTTGCACAGTTTTTATCAGCGCTGGCTGATAATGCACTTTTGTTTGCAGCCATTGCATTACTTGCACAACTCAATGCTCCTCAGTGGCACCAACCCTTATTGCTTCAATTTTTTGTTATCTCCTATATTATTTTAGCGCCATTCGTAGGAGGTATTGCAGATGCTTACTCCAAAGGACAAGTGATGTTTTATGCCAATACGATTAAGTTTATAGGTTGTATATCAATACTATTAGGAATGCAACCACTCTATGCATATGCGATTGTAGGTGTGGGCGCTGCTGCATACTCTCCAGCTAAGTATGGAATTTTGACAGAACTCTTACCGCCTGAAGAACTTGTCATGGCAAATGGATGGATGGAGGGCTCTACAGTCTTTGCAATTATTTTAGGCTCGATTATTGGGGGAGCACTTTCTCAATTTGATCCATTCGTAGCCGTCATTATTATTTCAGGGTTATATTTACTTGCAGCAATATTTAATCGTTATATTCCCCTATTGCCGGTTGATCACAAGCTTACCAAAAAGAATCCCTTATTTATGATGAGGGACTTTTGGCAAGCATTCAAAGTGTTATGGAAAGACCCTGAAGGTCAATTATCACTTGCCGTTACCACTCTCTTTTGGGGGGCTGGTGCATCACTCAGATTAATTGCTATTGCATGGGCAGGATATGCTTTACATTTCAATTTAGAAGAGTCAACACGCCTAACTGCAGCAGTTGCATTTGGGATTGCCATTGGATCAATCATTGCCGCTCGGTATATCAGTCTTAAAGACTCAGTAAAAATACTCCCTGCTGGGATTGTTATGGGGGGATTTGTGATGACTGTAAGTTTGATTCATGATTGGGCTACAGCTAGCCTTGTCTTTTTATTTATTGGTGCATTAAGTGGATTCTTCATTGTGCCACTCAATGCCCTTCTTCAATATCGTGGCCATTTGCTCATTGGCGCAGGCCACTCCATTGCTGTGCAAAACTTTAATGAAAATATTGGGATTCTTTTATTAAGTGGTACTTATACCTGGATGGTAAGAGAAGAATTTTCAATCAACACTATCATTGTATTACTTGGTATTTTTGTGAGTACGACTATGCTGGCTATTTATAAACATTATAAAAACATTATTAAACTATAAACTTAATTTAAAAAATATTTATATTTAATCTATTGCTTTTACAAGGTCATCAGTAATTTTTTTTGCATCTCCAAATATCATCATAGTTTTATCTAAATAAAATAATTCATTATCAAGGCCTGCATAGCCAGGAGACATAGAGCGTTTATTAACTACAATATTTTTTGATTTGTAGGCCTCAAGTATAGGCATCCCATAAATAGGGCTGCCTGGTTTTTTAGCTTGAGGATTCACTACATCATTAGCCCCTATCACAAACACTACATCTGTCTCACTAAATTCATTGTTAATATCTTCCATTTCTGAAATCATCTCATAAGGGACATCTGCCTCTGCAAGAAGAACATTCATGTGGCCAGGCATTCTTCCAGCAACAGGATGAATTGCATATTTAACTTTAATCCCTTTTTCAATAAGCTTCGTAGTTAATTCTTGTAAGGCATGCTGAGCCCTCGCAACTGCAAGACCATATCCTGGAACAATAATTACTGAATCTGCATTTGATAACAAAAATGCAACATCCTCTGCTGAGCCAGATCTTGTTGTCTTTTTATTTTGAATAGCATCGTCTGAAAAAGTATCTGCTCCAAAGCCCCCTAATAATACCGAAATAATTGAGCGGTTCATTGCTTTACACATAATATATGAAAGAATTGCACCTGAAGAGCCTACACAAGCTCCTGCGATAATTAAGACAGAATTATTGAGGGAGAATCCTATACCAGCAGCAGCCCAACCTGAGTAACTATTTAGCATTGAGACGACGACTGGCATATCTGCCCCACCGATCGGAATAATAAGCGTCACCCCTAAAACTAATGCGATAGTACACATTAAAAGAAATAAAGAAGTATTATGCGTTACATAGAAAAAAATACCCGCCAGTATCATTGCAATAAATAAAAATAAATTTAAAGGATGCTGGTATTTAAATTGGATCATCTTGGCGCTAAATTTTCCTGAAAGCTTACCAAATGCAACGACAGAAGCTGAAAAAGTAATAGCCCCAATAAAAGCACCAATAAATAATTCAATTCTTTGAGCATCGCTGTGAGGTTCGCTGGTATTAAATACTGCAGCAATTGCTATAAGAACAGCAGCAAGACCGACAAAAGAGTGCATTAGAGCTACAAGTTCCGGCATACTGGTCATCTCAACTTTTTTTGCAGCTAGAATTCCGATGATAGCCCCAATAACGATTGCAATGCTTATCATTGAAATAATTAAATCTTGCCCCACAACAAATGTTGTCATGACAGCAAGAGCCATTCCTAAAATACCAAAAGTATTTCCTTGTCTTGATGTTTTAGGGGATGAAAGTCCTTTGAGAGAGAATATAAATAGGACAGCTGAGAATAAATATAATAACGAGGCCATGATTTATTTTTTATTTGACCGTTCTTTTTTTTTAAACATATCTAACATCCTTTTTGTCACCATAAACCCACCAAAGATATTGATAGAAGCAAGTAATATTGCAATGAATGCTAAGATACTTGTTAAGTTGATTTTTTCTTCATTCACGGGAACAACTTGAAGAATTGCTCCCACAATTACAATACCTGAAATAGCATTTGTTACTGACATAAGAGGGGTGTGCAGCGCAGGCGTAACATTCCACACAACATGATAGCCAACAAATATAGCAAGTACAAAAATTGAAATATTCTGAATTGTGATTAGATCCATTATTTTTTTCCTTCTCTTTCATTGTTTATGATTCCTTCACCTGCAATTAGAGATTCCTTGAGCAGTTCATCCTCGAAATTAATCCCTAATTGCCCCTCAGAATTGATGAGTAATTTTATAAACTCGTAAATATTTTTTGCAAAGAATACAGAGGCATCATGACTCATTAAACTAGGAAGATTTGTATAACCCACGATAGTGACACCTTTGTATTCAATTATTTGATCAGCTTGAGTTAACGGGCAGTTACCAGAGCCATTATCTCCTGTCCCTGCGGCAAGATCGACAATCACTGAGCCTTGTTTCATTCCTTCTACAGTTGATTTAGAAATTAATTCTGGGGGAAGCATTCCAGGGATAAGTGCTGATGTAATAATAATATCTGCCCTCTTTGCATGTTCTGACACTATATCTGCCTGTCGTTTTAACCAAGCACTTGGCATTTTTTTTGCATATCCACCTTGCCCTGACGCAATATTTTTCTCTTCATCTGTTTCAAATGGGACATCAACAAATTTTGCTCCTAGCGATTCAATCTGCTCTTTGACTGCTGGTCTTACATCAGATGCTTCCACGATAGCGCCTAATCTTTTTGCTGTAGCAATGGCTTGAAGTCCAGCAACACCAGCCCCGAGCACTAGAACTCGAGCTGCCTTCACAGTGCCTGCGGCTGTCATCAGCATAGGCATAAATTTTTTATAAAATTGTGTGGCTAATAATACAGATTTATACCCTGCTATGTTTGCTTGCGAGGACAGGATATCCATACCTTGTGCGCGCGAATTCCTGGGGAGTGCTTCAAGAGCAAAACACGTTAAACCTTGTATTGCCATCTGCTCTTTTAATAATTTATTATAAGGTTCTAACATCCCAATAATAATTGTGCCCTTTTTAAAATTTTTAATTTCGTCGACACTTGGTGCTCGAACTTTAAGGATGATCTCCTGATTAAATACTTCACTCTTGGAAGTAATGATTGCACCCTCATCAGCATATGCTTGGTCTGAAAAATTTGCTTTTAAACCTGCATCTTTTTCGATAAATACTTCACACTTCATTTGAATTAATTTTTTTACAATTTCAGGCGTAATCGCGATACGATTTTCTTTCTCAACAATTTCTTTTAGAATGCCGAATTTCATTTAATGATCTTTTTTAAAATGAACTTAGTGGAGTTTAACTTGTGGTTCTGTTCTGCGTGTGATAATTCGTGCAAGTGTTTGAAGCGCTGTGCTCATAAAACCATGAAGGGCTATCAAGTGCATTTTGTAAAGTGACTGATACATAAAACGTGCAATAAAACCCTGAACAAGCATAGACCCTCCAATTAAAGATCCCATCAAGCTCCCTACTGTCGAGTATTCTCCCATGTTAACCAGCGATCCATAGTCTTTATAAATATAAGGGGGTAGATTTATTTTACCTTTGACACGAGATTGCATTGTCTTATAAAGGAGGGAAGCTTGTTGGTGCGCGGCTTGTGCTCTAGGAGGAACAAATTGATCAGAATTATCGATGGGGCATGCAGCACAATCCCCAAAAGCAAAAATAGAATCATCTCTCGTAGTTTGTAATGTTGCATGAACTAATAATTGATTTATATGATTAGTTGCTAGCCCTTCTATATTTTTTAGAAAATCAGGTGCCTTAACGCCTGCAGCCCAAACAACAAGAGCTGCGGATATAAATCTATCCTTATGGGTCTTCACTCCCTTTTCAGAGACCTCAGTCACACGCTCGTCCATATAGAGATGTACGTGTAATTTACGTAATTCTAATTCTACTGATTGAGATAACTTTTGTGGGAGAGCTGGAAGTAATCTTGGGCTTGCTTCTACGATAGAAATCTTGATATCACGATCGGGATTCACACGGTCAATTCCATAGGCAGTCATCTCACGGGTTGCTTTATGAAGCTCAGCTGCTAACTCAACACCTGTAGCACCTGCACCAACTATAACCACTTCAAGCTGACCTGGCTGAATAGCTTTTTTTTGCGTTTGTGCTTTTAGCATAGCATGATGTAATTTTTGATGAAATGCTTCGGCCTGCTGTTGGGTGTCTAACGCAATTGAGTATTTTGCTGCCCCCTTAATACCAAAATCATTTGTTGTGCTGCCCACAGATATGATTAAAGTATCATATTTAATACTTCGTCTGGGAATAATCTCCAAACCTGCCTCATCGGCATAGGGTGTGATTGAGACTTCTTTCTTGCCGCGATTTAAACCGTCCATACGGCCCAAACGAAAACGAAAATGATGCCAATGTGCTTGCGCCATGTAATCCAGTTCATGTTTATCTGGATTCATACTTCCAGCGGCAATTTCATGGAGCAGTGGTTTCCATACATGCGTTTTTGTGCAATCAATGAGAGTAATTTCTGCTTTTTTCTTTTTACCTAATGTATCCCCAAGCTTTGTTGCAAGCTCTAATCCTCCTGCACCGCCGCCAACAATTACGATCTTATGCATCTTACTCCCTCAAAATATAGACAATAAAAAACCACTACTATAATTATACAGGAGTGGTTTTGTTATTAATTTTCTAGAAGTTGCCTAGAAGATTTCAAATTACTCGTTACCTGTAAGTCCTGTTCCTTGCGTACGAATCCAAGCAATAACTTTTAAAAGTTCATCTACCTTAAGTCCGTTTGTAGGATCCGAAGCATCCATAATACCTAAACCTTTTCCACCCATGCCACCGTTTGTCCCATGCCACAAAGTTTCAAACATACCTTTATTTGTGGCGTCTTTAGGATAACGGAATGTTGGACCAACTAGACCTGGGCCTACTTGACCCTTTGCATCACCACCATGGCATTGAGTGCATGAATAAAGTCCAAAAAGCTTTTTACCTTTTGCAGTTGCTTCTGCATTACCAACATATGAATTTTTACCAGTAGCTAAAAATTCTTTTGCTGCCGGCGTATCAAAGAGTGCTTTATCAAGTTTAAACTGACTTCCATCTGTTGTTTTTACAAATGTAACATCAGCAGATGCCACACCTGCAATTGTCATCATAGAAACTACAAGTGATGACATGAGTACTTTTTTTACTAACATAATTTCTCCTAAAAATTGCATTAATCTTGAAGGTTGTTCGCTACAAAATATAAATGCTAGACAGCTCTATCAATTAACAAAAATTTCAAAAACACATCAATAATCTTACTCATTTTTTGTTTTAAAGTCACCCGTAGAGAGAGACTTTTTTTAACTTTTTATTTACCTGTCTTGTCGGCTAGAACGACTGGCAGATATGGGATGCCGTAATCATCTAAAATTTTACTAATCTTAGATTGATTTCGATCAAGTGCAGCTTGAATCATTTCCATCCGATCTTTATCTTTTTTTCTCACTGCGACAGAAATATTAAATTGTGTTTTACCTTTTTCGGAATCAAATGAATTTCTTTCTGATTTAAACTCAGGAAGCGGGACAATCACTAAAGGCTCCTTAGCTAGTTTTGCAAAATAGCCTCCAATGGGACCCCACATGATGGCAATATCAATTTTTCCTGAAACCAAATCGTCAATCATGTGGCCTGGAGATAAATTCAGATCTCTTTGTAATCGGTAAGGGCGAGCGTTTGCCATAAGATCATTGTCGCGGAGTGCAATGGTGGGTGGGCTTTCACCTACAATACCAATAGTCCCTTTTCTAAGGTCTTCTGAATTCCAATCTTTAATATTGTAGTTACTTGATTTGCGATATACGAACACATAGCCAGAACGATAATAAGGTTTAGAAGTACGTAAGTTATCGACATCACTCCCCATACCAATAATGACATCACAACGTTGTGCGTTAATTGTATTTCTCAAGTAGCCTTGACGATCAAACCAAAACTCATAGGATAATTCTTTGCCGAGGTCCTTGGCTAATAGTGCCGCGATCTTGTTTTCAAAGCCCTCTTCTTTCTCGTTAGAATAAGGTAAGTTTCCAGGGTCAGCACACACTCTGAACTCGTTTTCAGCTGGAATTCGATAAGGCATTCCAGGCAAACCATCTTCACGATCTTGTCCAACAGCAAAAGCCACACCAGATTGGATCAAATTTAAAACACATAAAGCAAATATTATTTTTTTAAACATTTTTTTCCTTACCAGTTAAATACCATGGGCCCTACAAAAAAACACCCCACTCGAAAGTGAGGTGTTTGTAGGACATACTAACTAACAGTTAGTTCTATAAAAAATCTTTCGATTAATTATAGGCTAAATACTGTTAAAGCACCGCCGCCAGGAGCAGCATTGTACTTAGTAAGTTCAGCATAACCACCAGCAGCGCCAAGAGCGTCTGTTGGGTTAGTTAAGCCAAGGTTCATTGCAACGCCAGCCCAACCACCGATGCCTGATAATACGCCAACGTGTTGTTTACCACCGTTTGTGTATGTGAATGCATTACCAATCACACCTGAACCCACTTGGAACTTCCAAAGTTCTTTACCTGTCTTAGCGTCAAGAGCTTTGAACCAACGATCAAGAGTTCCGTAGAACACTAAGTCTGAAGCAGTATTTAAAGAACCACCCCAAGCTGAGAACTTCTCTTTGTTGTACCAAGCTTTTTTGTTAGTCATTGGATCATAAGCAGCAAAGCCACCCATTACACCGTCTGGACCAGCAAACATGGTTAATGTTGCACCAACCCATGGTTGACCTGCTACATACTTAGACTCAACTGGTTCGTATGTCATACATACGTGGTTGAGTGGTGAGTAGATAAGGCCAGTCTTAGGTGAGTAAGAAGCTGGTTGTTGATCTTTTGTACCCAATGCAGCTGGGCAAACACCCTTAGCATTGTAGTCTTGGTGTGTAGATGCTGAAGCTAACTTGTTAGGTACACCAGATTTCTTGTCAACGTCAGTTGCCCAGTTAACAAATGGATGTACTTTTTCTGCAGCGACTAAAACGCCGTTGTCAGCTTGCCATGTATAAGCAAAACCGTTACGGTCATGGTGCCACGCGAATGTCTTACCACCATTGTCAAATAAGATCACTTCGTTAATACCGTCGTAATCCCACTCGTCATGAGGAGTCATTTGCATACCCCAGCGTGCCATACCAGTGTTTAAGTCACGTGCGAAAACAGTCATAGACCATTTATTGTCGCCTGGACGTACATCTGGATTCCAAACTGATGGGTTACCTGTACCGTAGTACACTAAGTTTGTTTTTGGATCATATGGATACCAACCCCATACAGAGCCTCCACCATGTTGCCAACCATCTTTAACTGCTTGTCCTTTCAACCATGTTTTGACACCAAGATCTGTAACACCGCCTTTTAACTTAGCAGTATCAATTTTCTTGAATGAACCGCCTTGTTTGTTACCACCATTAACGTCTTCATAGACTGATAATGCTGAGTAAAGTGGTGTGTCTTTGTTAAAGTCTTTACCGATTAATGATTCGGAATCAGGACCTGTTGAGTAAGCTTTCCAAGCTAATGAACCGTCTTTGAGGTTGTAAGCTGCCATAAAGCAACGTACACCAAATTCAGCACCAGAACAGCCTGTTAAGATCTTATCTTTGATCACGTGTGGAGCGTTTGTATTTGTAGCACCAACTTTTGGATCTACGTTTCTAACGTCCCAGATTTTTTTGCCGGACATAGCATCTAAAGCAACTACCATACCGTCATTTTGATTTAAGATAATTTTACCATCACCGTAACCAAGACCACGGTTCACGTTATCGCAGCAAAGAACTGCTTGAACTGATGGATCTTGTTTTGGGAAGTAAGACCAAACGATTTTTTGATTGTCGTTTAAGTCAAGCGCGTAAACGTTATTTGGGAATGCTGTATGTACATACATCATGTTACCAATAACGAGTGGAGCACCTTCGTGACCGCGGTTTACACCGGTTGCGAATGTCCATGCTGCTTTAAGGCTTTTTACGTTACCTTGGTTGATTTGTGTCAATTTGCTGTAAGCCTGATTTGTGTAGTCACCGCGTGGTGCTGCCCAGTTATCAGGATTAGCAATTGCTTTTTCTTGATCAGCAGCTGCTGAAGCAATCATTGGCATTGCCACTGATAGACCAGCTACTAAACCGAGAGCTAACTTGATTTTGTTCAGTTTCATGTAAATCTCCATAGTTATTACTAAGGGTTTTAAAAAGAAGTAAACTCTCTCGACACTCTAATTTTAAAGTGTTTCACTTTAAGACTCGAAGGTGCTTTGAAGGCTTACTTTCAGTACAATGTTACTTGCACTTAAGCGCTAATATATTCCTCTTTTTTTAGAATTGCAACAATTTAGTTACAATTTGTTAACATTTTTTTAAGTCTAAATTTTAATTTTCTCTGGACTTTCAAAAATTTGTTAAAATATTCAATAAAATCAATAAGAAAGCTAAAAATTATCTATGGCGACTGACTCCCTATATACCTTATACCCCGAGATTTCACCCTATCATGCGACTTGGATTGATAGATCTCATGGTCACAAAGTTTATGTCGAACTTTCAGGAAATCCTCACGGAAAACCCATTATTTTTCTTCATGGCGGGCCAGGTGGTGGCACTAACCCTAAACAAAGGCAATTTTTTGATCCTGCACACTACAAAATCATTCTTTTTGATCAAAGAGGCTGTGGACAAAGCAAGCCCTTAGGTGAAGTGAATGGCAATACCACAGCTGACCTTTTGTTTGACATTGAGGCTATCCGCGAGCATCTAGAGATTAAGAGCTGGATTATTTTCGGGGGCTCTTGGGGAAGCGCTTTGGCTTTGGCTTATGCCACAAAATATCCACAATGTATCAAAGCGCTTATTTTGCGCGGTATCTTCTTAAGTCGAAACACTGAGCTTGATTGGTTTCTAAATGAAGTTCAGGCTTTTTTCCCGGAAGCTTATCAAAGACTGACACATTTTTTACCCGAAGATAAACGTGATGATCTTATCAAAAGTTATAGTGAGCTTGTATTTTCAAATGATTTAAAAATTAGTAGCCCCGCATCAATAGAATGGAATCGTTTCGAAGTTAGTCTTTTAAAATTATTACCTCAAATTGAAGAAAATACTTCGCTGACGAAAGAAGATATACAAAATGAAATTGCACGTGCACGCGTTCAACTTCATTACATCAAAGATCAATGTTTTATTGATGGGAAAAAAATATTGGAGGAAATTAAAAAGTTAAAAGATATCCCTACAACTATTATTCAGGGTCGCTATGATATGGTATGTCCGCCCATCACGGCTTATGAGCTTCATCAATGTATGCCACATGCAAATTTTATTATGGTACCTGATGCAGGTCACTCAGCGTCAGAGCCCTCCATGACTCACGCATTAATTAAGGCCACCGATCAATATAGAGCATTGTGATAATGATTAGACCTCATCCTCTTTTCAAAAATCTTTACCTAAAAAAAGATGAATCACTTCCCATCTTTATCATGAAAGAAACATTCGCAGAATGTAAACGTCAGATTGTATTTACTTTAACTGCATCACTCTCTTTTTTTCACTGTTCGCTATCACACCAATGATTCTTTTGATTTTCTTTTTCTTAAGTCATTGGTTAGTCAATTCAGAATTTACTTTAGGAAGATTAGTTCATCTTGAGATGATGTTAGCTGATGAGCCCAAAGTGGTTATGATATTTTTAAGAAAAATGTCTTTGAGGTTACAACAGCATTAGAGATTAGCAGGCTTTAAATCGAATGCAATACAGATTCTTTCTTCATTAGAACTAAACGCCACCGTTCGATGAAAAACGGAAGATGGGAAAAAAATAATGTCGCCGACTTCAGGTAAGTATAATTTTTTTTCAAAATCATTATGCATTTTCGGATAATCATCACCATCAATACTTAATTCGATGCCACCTTCATCCGGATGTTTTTTTTGCTGTGGAATTGATAAATAAACCGCTCCACTTATCCAGCCTTCCTCATGAATGTGCGAGCTCAGATGCCCACCTGTTTGCATTTTGACAAACCAGGAACTACTAAACTCAATATTTTTTGGAAATGCTTTAATAAACATGGAGTCTTCATGTTTATAGTGATCATAATATTTTTTTATGAGTAATGTAATTTCTTGGCCTAATCTTCTAAAAGATGGATCTTTGCGCTTAAAGAGATTACCTGATGATTGAATGCCGTTTACTAATCGACTTTGCATACGCTCAGAGATATCAGTATTAGTAATATCATTTAAGAGCGATTTTAATAGATCATCTGTCGGATCTTTCAATACATCAACTTGACCATGAAATACAAAATGAAGAGGATTTTGACAAAAATTATAACAATCTTTTTTCTGAAAGTTTTTTGCAAAGTGCGTTGAAAGGGTTGCCAAAAGCGGTGAGGTATTTTTTTTTAAGATTGCGCTATTTAATTCTTTTTCAAAAATATCAAATTGTTTTGTCTTGTATAGGCAATATAGTGCACGCTCTTCCCAGTCTTTCATTTGTGAGGCCTTATAAAATGCATAGGCTTCTTGAAACTTTTTATTGTCATGAAGAAAAGTTGCAAGATTATAATTTGCAATCGAGTTTCCGCTATCTAAGGTGACGGCTTGTCTTAAGAGTTGATTTGCCTCCGGGATCTTGCCTTGATGCCATAATGCATCGCCCAATGCTGAGCAAAATTCTGCATCATTTAAATCCATGTCCAATGCCATTCGATAAGATTGGATAGCTTCCTCTAAATGCCCTTGATTGCGATATGCATTACCTAAATTGAAATGGCCCCTCGCATGATCCTGAATTTTGAGTGATTGTTGAAAAGATTGGATGGCTCTTTCAAATTCACCTTGCAGCAAATAGACAGCACCCTTATTACCATGTGCCTCATAAAACCCAGGCTCTAATTCAATTGCTTGCTGATAAACACTTAATGCTTTATCAAATTGTGATTTATTTTGATACGCAATACCAAGATTGAAATAAGCCACCACCAAATCAGGTTTGATCTCAATCGCTTTTTGGTATTGAAGAATTGCGCTATCAGTATCGCCTAATTGATAAAGCACAGAGCCTAAATTAAATTGCATCTCTGCAAACTGAGGTTGCATTTTTAATGCATTACGATAAGTATCTGCAGCGTCTTTTAATTTTTTTTGTGCTTCTAAGCTCACACCCAATATATTATGCAAAATTAGCTCTTGTGGAAAATCATCCAATAATATTTTGGATTTTTTTTCTACAAGGATAAATTGCCCTGACTGATGAAGCTGAATTAAATCATTTATTTCTGATTGCTTTAAAACTTTCATTAATTTTTAATGATGCGGAGTATCTTCTGCAATTTTATCCATAATCGCAAAAAGCACACCTGAGATAATAAAGGTTGCGTGAATACCTACCATCCAACCCAATTGTGTATTAGTTAATATCTTTCCCGGTATCGATGCGTGCATAAATGCTTTTAAAAGATCAATTGCAGAAATTGCCACAATCGAGCCAATTAATTTAAGTTTTAAACCAGAGTAATCAACTTTGCCCATCCAATGTGGCTTGTCCTCATGATTATCCACATCAATTTTGGATACAAAGTTTTCGTAGCCACTAAAGATCACCATAATGAGAAGGTTTGCAACAAGGGTCATATCGACCAAAGCTAAGATTGATAAAACCATCTCTTTTTCTGGGGTATCAACTACTGTCATTAATATATGAAGAAATTCTTGTCCAAATTTAATAAGTAAACAAAATAAACCCCCTACTAAACCTAAATACATAGGCGCTAGAATCCATCGACTCTTAAATACTATTTTTTCTAAAAGCTCTTCAATCTTCATCTAGGCTCCCGGACTTGTCTTTCATTGTATAAATCATAACATTACATAACCACACATATATTTCAGAAATAATTGAAAAAAACTTTTAATAGGATACTATTTTATCTTTACTTTAGTAAGTCATGCGATGTCAAAAGATTCATTCATTATTCATGGTCATCTTCTAAAAGATGCTCGGGAAGATCTAAATCTTGATATAGATTATGTCGCACGCTATTTAACTTTAAATAAAACACACATCATCTCGATGGAAGAAAATAAGAAAGATGGTTTTATGTCCGCTCAAATCAAACTTATCTCTGTCAGAAAGTATGCAGCATTCCTTGAATTAGATATTGATGCCATCATTGAGCCTGAAAAAAATAAAATGCAATCTTTAAATCTGCCTAAACCTGGGTTAGAAAAAAATCTAGCTGATACGAATCAATTATTTTTAAAAAAAATACTTCTTCTTTCAAAAATTAAATTATTTTTTTTATGGGTTAAAGTACACATTAAAATATCTCATATTTTATTCTTTATTATTTTTCTTTTTATCTCGAATTTTCTCAACGGTGTTTACCAAAAATATTCAATTGCCCAGAAAAATTCTGAAAATCAAGAAATAGATTTGTCGAAATTAGATTCACTTCCTATTAATATTAGATCTGATGAAATTAAATCTTTACAAAAAAAACAAGAGGCTCCCGAAGCACTTCCTACTGAAATTCAAAGACCACAAGGACAGAATAAAGATAATTTAATTAAAATGTGTGGACAAATTATTTCAGAACCCATCTCACAAATTTCATCTTCCACTTATCCTCTAAAGCCAAGTGACTACTTCCACATTATTTCAAAAGGAGTGCAAAGTATTTGTATATTGGATAATAATGGAAAAGACTATAGGTATTCACTTACCGAAGGTCAAAAGTTAACCTATCGAGCTGGGCAAGCCCCTTTTAAAATTCTGATGGATCCCACGATGAGTGAAATCTTTTATGAAGGTTGGTTAGTTAAACTTACACCAGAACAAAGGTACATTCAACTTAATCCAAAAACTTACGATTAACCCTTTAAAAAATTTATTTAAATTTTCTAACAGCGCCTGTGATAACACCCCATATCTGAAACTGTACCCCCTCTAAAACTTCAATAGGACTAAATGCTTCATTTGCTGGAAGTAAACGTGGAGAGCCATTTTTATTTTTAGCCAAAGTCTTGACAGTAAATTCGCCATCCAACGAAGCCAATACAATGTCGCCAATAGAAGCTTCCTGAGATCGGTCCACAATCACAACATCATTATCATGGATACCTGCGTTGTCCATCGAATTTCCTTTAATACGTACAAAAAAAGTTGTATCAGCTTCGCGAATAAGATATTCATTAAGGTCCATTCTTTTTTCAATATGGTCATCCGCTTGAGATGGAAGTCCTGCGGGCACCCTGTATTCAAACAAAGGAATCTTAGCTTTGGTCATCGCCTCACTCACCAATTCAATAGATACCACATTGGAAATTTCTTGCACCTTCCTTTTCGCATAAGCTTCCAAAATATTGGATATCACAGCGGTTTTACTCCTTGGAACTCTTAGGAGCGTTGTCTTCTCTCCAAATTTTCCAGTGCCTGATTTGCGTCCAGCACCTGGTCTTTTACCGCCTCGAATAGGGACAATTTTTTTCATTTGAATATTGTAACAAGAATCAAATGAAAAGATAGTTCTATTTTTAATTAAATGAATATCGGTAGAACCCTTATCCAATATGAAAAAAATTGAATATGACTGTTGACAAGGCTTAAAAATCAATGCAAAGTACGGCTAGACCTTCTATAACGCTGTCATTCCAAGGGTCTTACATACTTAAATTTACATTTGGAGGAACTATGAATAAAGGCGAACTAATCGAAGCAGTTGCAAAAGCAGCAGGTTCAACAAAAGCGGACGCTGGTCGTGCGATTGATGCAACACTTGCAGCTATTACCAAAGCTCTAAAAAAAGGTGATGTAGTCACATTGATTGGCTTTGGTACTTTTAAAGTTTCAAAACGCGCTGCGCGAGTTGGTCGTAATCCACAAACTGGTAAAGAACTTAAAATACCAGCACGTAAGGCTCCAACATTCAAAGCAGGTGCTGCCCTAAAATCAGCAGTTAACTAAGCTAAGAATTAGTTATTCATATAAAAACGCTTGGGTTTAAACCCGAGCGTTTTTTTTATGCCTTAAAATAAAGTGTTATGTCCTACTACTCCAAAGAAAATAAGATTGAATTACTTAAAAATGGTAAAGATTATTTTGCTGCGGTGATTCAATCCATAGAGCGCGCGCAGCAAAGTATTTTTATAGAAGCTTATATATTTAGTGATGATATAACAGGGGGGGAAATTTTAACTGCACTTAAAGACGCGGCGAAAAGAAACGTCAAAGTTTATTTATTACTTGATGGATTTGGAAGTAGGGACCTTTCGCAAAAAATTATAGATGAAATCAAAGCGTCTAAAATTCATTTCCTTTTTTATCATCCAAAAATTTCACCTTATCAAATAAAACATATTTCATTAAGACGTCTTCATAGAAAAATGTTTTTGATGGATCATGAAATCGCCTACGTCGGTGGTATCAATATTATTGATGATATGAATGTACCAAATGGCAAGGCACCACGCGTCGACTATGCTGCTCAATTAAAAGGTCCAGTAGTTGACTCTATCAGTCAAAGCATGGAGAAGCTATGGAAAAGGGTCTCCTGGTCTCATTTAGAAAAATCCTATATTCCAAAATATATTTATAAAAATATAGCAAAATATTCTAATGGTACAAAGGTTAACTTTATAGAACGGGATAATTTTCGACATAGAAAAGACATTGAAAAAGCTTATTTACATGCAATTCAAAATGCTAAATATGAAATACTCATTGCAAATGCTTATTTTATTCCAGGTAAAAAATTTGAAAAAACTTTAATTAAAGCTGCTCAAAGAGGTGTCTCGGTTACACTTCTTTTAAAAGGTGAAATGGATTATTTTTTATCGAATGCAACACGCACTTTCTATGGAAAATTTTTAAAAGAAGGTATCACAATATTTGAATACACAAGAAGTTTCATGCACAGTAAAGTTGCTGTGATTGATGAAAATTGGTCAACTATTGGCTCATCTAATATTGATCCCTTTAGTCTTCTCCTAGCTCGGGAGGCTAATATCGTGGCTTATGATAAATTTTTTGCATCTAAACTTAAAAAAAATATCAAAGAAGATATTCGATTAGGTGGGACGGAGATCCTTCTAAAAGACTGGGGCAAGGGTCATTTAGTCAAAAGATTAAAAGCTCATGTGGCTTATTTATTAATTCGATTGAGTTTAGGCATTGGAAATATTTAAGGCATGCCACAATCGCGACATTTGCCTTTAACTGTTGAGAAGCCTTTGACAGTTGAAAGGCCTTTGACGTTAGTAAAGATCGCTCCATCCACGTTCGCATCAGTTAAATCTGCATTGGTAATATCAGCGCCAGTTAAATCAGCTTGGGTCAAATCAGCTCGATACATATTGGTATTTTTTAAATTTGCCTCCCTTAAGTCGCCAAATAAAAAACTCGCGATATTCAAGTCAGCACCTTCAAAATTTGTTTTATAAAATTTACCACCAACCGAATCAAATTTCATTTGTCCCATTGGCTGATTGGCAACATCTAGGCCAAATTGACCATATTTGATCATGGCTCCTGACATATTCACTGCGCCGAGAGTACCAATCATTCGAGCGCGCGTTAAATTAGCACCTGCAAAATTCGTTTCACCAAAGATTGCTTGAAAAATCGTAGCTTCGGTCAAATTCGCACCAGAGAAGTTGGCCTTTTCAAGACGTGCTAAATTTAAATAGGCCCTTTGCATATTGCTGTTTGCTAAATTCGCCCCTATGAGATTAGCTCCGAAAACACTTACATTAAGCATTTTACAATGACTTAGATCAATGCCACTCATTTCCAAATAACCCAGATCTTTATTAGAAAAATCACAATCAGGACTTTTAATTTCTTTTAACAGTTCTTCTTGAGATATTTTTTTGCGGTCAACCTCTTTATTTTTTTCATAAAAAGCTGCAGCTTTTTTGATAAATTCATCAGGTGTTTTTAAAAAAATTTCCTTGCTCACCTCACTCCCAAAACAATATGCCTTACCTTGGTAGTCGATATTCACTGAGCAGTCGGTTTTAAGAAAGTTACCTTCAGATAAACTTAAAAGACAGTAATTACCAAACTCACCCGCTAGTGCTAGATGACTTATAAAAAGTAAAAATAAAATCCAATATCTCTTTAATAGCATTGCAATACATCCTAATGATTTTGATTTATTATAATCCTTTATCATTTTATATTTTTTTATTATGTCTAACGCTAAATATACTGTTCTTGTCACTGGTGCGAATAGGGGTTTAGGCCTTGAATTCGTGAGGCAATATGCTACAGACGGTTATGAAGTTATTGCATGCAGCAGAAAGATAAATAAAAAAGATAATCTTCATAAGCTTCGAGTCAATTTTAAAAATATCTCGATTCACAAGCTTGATGTTGCAAATTTTTCTTCCATTGATCAATTTGCAAAGACATTAAAAATCCCTATTGATATTTTAATCAATAATGCAGGCTGTTACCCATATAGCTCTATCAATCATATCGACTTCAAGTTATGGCTTGATGCCTTTAAAATTAATTCACTTGCCCCATTTAAAATGACGAAAGCTTTTTTGCCTCACCTTAAAAAAGGTAAATTAAAAAAGATTGCTTCCCTTACAAGCAAAATGGGGAGCATCGATGATAATTTGAGGGGTGGGGAATATCTTTATCGGTCAAGTAAAAGCGCCCTTAATATGATCATAAAAAGTTTATCAATTGATCTAAAACTCTATGATTTATCTTTTATTACGCTTCATCCGGGCTGGGTCAGAACAGATATGGGAGGGCCAAACGGACTTATTGACTCTGATGAAAGCGTTGCCGGTATGAAACGACAAATTGATAAACTTTCAATCAAAACTACTGGTCAATTTATTGCATACGATGGCAAAAAAATTCCTTGGTAATTAAAACACTTTCAAAATATCACATTAAAAAATCTGTCGCATTTTTGTCACGACTGGATCAGGACTGGGAAAGTTTAATAAAAAAAGTAGGAATATGTCATTTAAAAATATCCTCTGATCTATCCCCTTACCAATCCCTTCTAAAAACAATTACCTATCAACAACTTCATGCTAAAGCGGCTGAGTCCATTTTTCAAAGATTTTTGTCGCAATTCAATGGAAATCTCCCTCAACCTCGTGAACTTCTTTCAGCTAATCCAATACGTATTCGCGAAAGTGGTTTTTCTCAAAAAAAAATAGAAACACTTCTTCGCATTGCTGAAGCCTCTACTAAAAAAATTATCCCTACACAAATAGAAATCAATCATTTAAGTGATAATGAAATTATTGAAAGATTGAGCTCAATTAGTGGTGTAGGTATTTGGACAGTACAAATGTTACTTATATTTCACCTTGGAAGATTAGATATTTTGCCAATAGACGATCTTGGTATTCAAAAGGGATATCAAGCCTTAAAAAAATTAGATGCGTTACCTAAGCCTAAAGTATTACTTCTGGCTGGGGAAGTATGGAAGCCTTATCGAACCATTGCAAGTTGGTATTTATGGAGAGTTAATCATATCCAGATCAAGGATTAAGCTAAGCGCTCAATCCTTGACTCGAATACTTAGGGAGCAATTTTGCCAATCTAAATTAGAATAATATGAATTTCACACAACAGGAAAAGCTCAAAAAAACCACTTATAATTAAGTGGTTTTTTTAAAATTCACATACGGATTAGTCTCGATCTATATTATCTTCTATAACTTCACCAGTTTCTGTATCACACTCAATTTCCCAATTCTTACCATCAGCGCCCTGAATATCAATGTCAAATATTGGTCGACCATCTTCTGTTTCCATTGAAACCTCAACGATAGCACCAGGATGCTTAGATAAAGCTGTTTTCATACAAGCCTCCATCACTTCATTGTGTTTATTCAAATCGGTAATGATTGGCCTATCATCATGTTTGTAGCTTTTACCAAAAAATAAAACAGCCCCCACCAATCCTGCAACAAAAATAACTACTAATGCTGTCGAATATTTTTTCAAAAGAATCTCCCTTAATACAAATATTTGTTAAAGATTTAGGAGTAAAACAAAGAATTAATCATTTCCAAATATATTGGTTACCTTTGGTGTCTACTGCTAAAACTTGAAGATTGCCCTTAATTTTAGGGGCGTCAAAAATAAAGAAAGGGTTTTCAGAGGTACTACCACCGCCAAACTCAGCACTCCATATCTCTTTCTCTTGATCCTTGACTACAACACTTGATAAAGTCCACAAAGGCAAAATATAAAGTCCTGTGTAGTTACTGAGATTGGCTTGAAAACCATTATGTTGAGGGTGCTTAATGAACACAGAAGCTCTCTTATCAGTATGCAAAACTTTCATACTGCCTATTTCTTTTGAAATTGCATCAGCATCATATGTGACACCTGCGGAACAACCGCCCGCGGAACGAATGGCAACCTGATTATAGAAAAACTTACCCTGATCATCCTCTGCAATCACGTCAATGTAACTATCTTGCTCGATTCGAATATTTGTTTGAAATGTAAATGGGGTAACCTTAGGAGCCATAGTGAGCGCTAACGACCCAATACCAGGTAATTGATGGGGATTCCCTTCAACCACCACTGTAATATTTTTATATTTTTTATGTGCTGTAAACTTAAAAGGAACTTGTGTACCATCGATACCTCTTTTAGCTACATCAAAGGTAATATCATTCGTTTTTGTAAGAGACTTGCCTTTAAAGTATTTATCTACAACGCCTTCAAATAGATTTGGGGTTTCAGCATAAGCCACAAAAGTTAAAAAATGACTGAAGAAAAACATTGAAATTATTAAAATGATTTTTTTCATAACGTTATTTCCTTATTTTTAACAAAATAGTTATTCAGTCAAGCATGCGCTTAAAAACATAAAAATTCAAGAAAACATCGATTTCTATTGCCCGCGATACCCCGGTTTTACCAATTTAAGATGAATATCGCTAATTACCTTTTCTTTAAAGCCACCTTCACAGTAGGATAAGTAAAAATGCCACATGCGAATAAATATATCGTCAAATCCTAGAGCTTTAACCTCTTTTAAGCGCTTAAAAAATGACTTTCTCCACAAAGCAAGCGTTCTAGCATAATGAGCTCCAATATCTTGGATACTGAGGATCTTTAAATCTGATGATTGGGTAATACTATTTTGTAATGCCGTGATGGAGGGAATACAACTTCCAGGGAAAATATACCTTTGAATAAAATCCACAGATCGTTTCGCCTTCTCGTAACGCTGATCGGTAATCGTAATCGTTTGGATAAATGCAAGGCCATCAGGCTTTAATAAATCAGCGCAGGCTTTAAAATAGGTATCGTAATACTTATAGCCTACAGCTTCCAACATTTCAATAGATACTAATTTGTCGTACTGGCCCTTTAAATGACGATAATCTGAAAATAAAATAGTAATCTTATGTGCTAACTTTAAATCCTTAATTTTTTGTTTTACATAATTATATTGTTCTTTTGAGATAGTTATTGTGGTGACTCTGCATCCATAATGTTGCGCAGCATAAATAGCAAACCCTCCCCACCCAGAACCAATTTCAATAATATGATCTTTGTAATTAAGCTCTAACCCCTGACATATTATTTCTAGTTTATGGATAGACCCTTTATAGAGCGAGTCATAAGAATTTTTAAAAATTGCAGATGAATACATCATAGTCGCATCTAAAAATAATGAGAAGAAATCATTACCTAGATCATAATGCTTAGCAATATTGATCTGGCTTCCCTTAACTGAGTTTTGATTTAAGTAATGGAGACATTTGAGAAGTGGCTTTAAAAAAATATTAAATAGACTTTCTAGTTGATCCATCATATTTTGATTAATAGCCATGATACGAATTAACTTTGTTAAATCATTAACCGACCAAAACCTTTGCATGAAGGCTTCGCTAACGCCAATTGAACCACCAAATGCTAAAGCACCATAGAATCGTGAGTCATGTACAGTCAATGTGACATTTAATTCACCTTTTTTACCAAAAGAAAACTTTTTGGATCTTTCTATAACAGAAATATGGCCTATTTCAATTTTTCTTAATTGTTTAAAAACAAGTACTCTAGCAAATCGATGTAAGAAATTTTTCATAAGATTTAAAGAAACTTTAAGGGTGCGAAAAGAAAGGAATACGTTTAAATTTTAAACATAAGGCATTCCAATAAATAGCTATAATTGTTTTAAAAGTTTCGGGGGGAAATTTAATAAGTAAACGATTAAGTGATTTTGTATTTAAAGGTTTTTTATGGAGTCTCATTGACACATTAAAAATAAAAAATTTTTTATGTATATTATTCATGGAAACCATTATCTCTTGATCTGGCTCATTAAACATCCATTCATATTTAATATCCATAGGCATAAAAGGTGATATATGAAAATCTTTTTGAAATTCAAAGTATTTCAGTGGTTTATTCAACCCTCGGCAATCGTGCACATAAGCATGATTTTCATTCCAAGGTGTATTAGTAATATGAGACACAATAACTTCTAACTTATTTTTTATATTAAAACAATAATAAAAACTCACTGGATTAAAACAATATCCATAGTAGCGAGGGCTGGTCAGTAAAAATATTTTGCCATGATGCTTAAAATGAAGCTTTTTTTTGACTTCATCTTGTATCGATTTTTTTAAACTACTTTTTTGATTTCCAAAATAATCTGATCTCAAAAAACAACCTAGATTAAAACGGTTATAACTCCAAAATAATTTATTTGAAAATACATTTGCTAAATTATCAAGATCAAGATATAGCATACCCACTCGATATTGAAATGCATGTTTCTTAGGTTTTATCCTTGTATGCTTTAAGGTACCTTCGTAAATGGCATGCATCAGTGAAATCCATGTACTATATTAAACTGTTGAATAGCATCCAATGCACTTTTAACGCCATCTTCATGAAATCCATTCCCCCAATAAGCGCCTGCAAATGAAGTACGATTAACTCCTGAGATAAGATAATGATTTGATTGGGCTTCTATACTTTGTAAACTATATTGTGGATGTGCATAGGAAAGTTTTTTAATTATTTTCTTATTATTAATTTTTTCTTGTGGATTTAATGTCACCAGAATAGGTACATTTGTTTTTAAATTTTGTAATATATTCATATTATAGGTAAGAGATACGGGTGAAGAAATATCTTTATTGATATGATAATTCCAAGCCGCCCAAGCAAGCTTTCTCCTTGGCATGACACTCTCATCATAATGTAAGATTACTTCATTATGTGTATAGGGTATTGCTCTTAAAATATTCTTTTCATCTTGCGTAGGACTTTTAATTAATTTAAGCGCTTCGTCACTATGGCATGCAAAAAAAATCCAATCAAATTTCTCAATCCGATCTTGAAGTTGAACAGCCACATGATCACTTTTCCTATCAACAAATTTTATATACTCATTGAGCCTAATATTTTTCTCAAAAGATGCAATTAGCTTTTTGACATAATTGATTGAGCCACCTCTAATCGTAAGCCATTGTGGTCTTTCATTAATATTTAACATCCCATGGTTATCAAAAAAACGTATAAAAAATTTCGCAGGAAACTCCATCATAGTCTTAACATCAGATGACCATATGGCAGATCCCATAGGCAATATATAATACTTTTTAAAAAAATCTGAATAAGACTCTCGATCGAGAAATTCTCCTAAACTTATTTCTTTATCGCTATTTAAAAGTAGGGTCGAGCTTTTATTAAATCGAAGAATTTCTTTGATCATTTTATAAAAGATAGGGCGTATGAGATTTGTTCTTTGCGCAAAAAGTGTATTTAAATTAGTACCGTTATACTCAAAATCTTTTAGACGATCTTTTACGCTAAAACTCATCACACTATTTTCATATGGCACATCAAGTTCATGTAAAAGTTTCAAAAAGTGAGGATATGTTTTTTTATTAAAAACAATAAACCCCGTATCTACATGAAATTTTTGGTGGAATAAATTGATATCATGAGTGTGAGAATGGCCACCAACTCTAAGATCAGATTCAAAAAGCGTAATTTGGTGCTTTGGATTTAAGTAGTATGCAAGCGTATTACCAGAAATACCTGAGCCTATGATTGCTATCCTCATGTCTAACGATGAAGATATTCTATTTTTTTGGATTCTCGGATATTTTCAGAAACTGTTCTTACACCCCATATGACACCAATCAAGGCTAAAAATTTTAAAATATAGTAAGTTACATCTATTTCCCACCAATAAAATCCTTGCCTTGCAGAGCCTGGATAATGGTGATGGTTGTTATGCCAGCCTTCGCCAAAAGTCAAAATTGCAATAATAAAATTATTACGACTCGTATCTTTAGTGTCATATCTCCTTTTACCCCATTGATGAGCAACTGAATTCACTAAAAAAGTAGCGTGATAAAGTATCACTGTAGAAATTGAAAATCCCCAAATAAATAATTGAAATCCATTAGTATGAAATTGTGGCTCATATTGATCCAGATAATACCCAATTAAAAACAAGCTAACAGATAATGCTAATGGCATTAGAAGATCAAACCGATCAATGATTCGTAGCTCTGGAAATTTTATTAATTCGCGGATAAATTTTGTATTAGTTACAAAATTTGACTTAGTCAAAAACCATCCCATATGACTCCAAAAAAAACCATGCTCTTTGGGAGAGTGTTTGTCTTCTGGTGTATCTGAGTGAACATGGTGACCGCGATGATGCGCTGCCCACCAAAGAGGCCCTCTTTGTACTGCAGTAGCGCCAATTATAGCGAATAGGAGCTGAACAAATCGAGAAGTACTGAAAGTTTTATGAGAAAAATAGCGATGGTAGAAGCCTGTAATCGCGAACATACGAATCACAAAGAGTAAGATACATACTACTAAAGCTGTCAAACTAAAACCAACGACAAAAATAAAAAAACAGGATAGGTGAAGAAGCACGAAAGGAATAACACGCATCCAATCAATTTCCTTAGCTGATAAGACCAATGCGTACTTTTCTTCAAGAAAAGAATTATCAAACCAAAAAAATATTTTTTTAAAAATTTTATTCATTGCTAATTTGAGTGTTCAACCCAACGCATTTTTTTCATATCGTAACCATCATCTTCAATTTTTTTTGTTAAAATATTTAATGTGTCTTGACTTATCTTTTTCTCACGTGACATGATCCAGACATAGTCGCGATCATCCCTTGCAATAATTGTATTTTGATAATTTTCATCTAGATAGACAATTTTATACTGAGCTTTAATGGGCCATATAAATTGCATACCCCATAAAGCATTTCCGGAGTTTTTCACTACGAAACCTTTTGGATGATAAGTTTTAGCAGGGCCAGACAAAGATCCTTCGTTAAAAGTGAATGTGGTAGCAATCGTGCCATCTTCATTTAATTCATAAGACTCGACTGCATTAAAAGCATTTTTTTCAATGAAGGTTGGAATATGGGCAATAACATACCATGAACCCATAAATTGCTTTAGATTCACTTCAGAAACCGTTTTGATAGGGGCTTGAGTCATACATCCATTCAATAATAAAAAAAATGCCGTCAATAAAAAATATTTATACCGCATATTATATCTTCCAAAATCCTGGAATTAAGGTATTTACTTTTTTCTTATAGCGACCATACTCATCAAATTTTTTTGTAAGATTAGCTTCAAGAAGAGTGACGCCTGAAAATCTTAAAATTAAAAAAGTCATAAGGAGTGGTGCTATCAAATTAAAATGAATCCCTGTAACAATCGTTGTGATAAAAAAGCCCCACCAGACTAAAAGCTCGCCAAAATAATTCGGATGCCGACTGAATTTCCACAACCCAGATTGTAAAAGCTTGCCTCGATTTTTTAAATCATTCTTAAATTGCATCAATTGATAGTCAGCAATAGACTCATAGATGATACCAAATAATGCAATTAAAAAACCTACTATATCTAACCCAGTTAAAGAATGATTATTTTCCATAGCTATAAAAAAAATGGAGCCTACTAACCATGCAAGAATAGATTGAAAGCCAAAAATAATATAAGCACTTTTATACCTAAAATGGGGTTCGTTATTTTGTCTAATTTTTAAGTAGCGTGCATCTTCTGATCTCCCCCAATTTCTCATAGTAAGGTAAACCGCGAGACGTCCACTCCATAGCAAAACTAATAAAAGAACTAAAACAGTCCTTAAAGAGGGCGTAAATACAGTATAGAAGTAAAGCGAATTTAGCACAAAAAATAAGCTCCACATAATATCAACATGTGTGACATTATTTTTTTTAAGGCTAATAAGCCAACCCAAGAAAGCAAATACCAAATTAATAAATAATGCATTTAAAAATATCATATGCGAAATCCATTCCATTTTTCAGCAATGTATAAACAGGACGGGGTTAAAAATGCCCAGCCAAGGGACAGTGCATATATCGAAAAATGATTAGTGAGTTGAACAGCATCTAATCTTTCTGCTGCAAAATAAGCGACAGGGCCTCCGATCAGTCCGAATAAAACAGCTAAAACATTATTAGATTTAAGCCAACTTAAGGAAATATTTAGCGTCGTCGCAAATAATCCCCATAAAGCGATGATCCAAATAGGTACAAAATATTCAATGAATTGACTCTTATATATCACTAAATTTGTAAGTAATAAAAACTGGTCAAAGATAGAACCTAAGAGCATGATAATAACAAGTAATATAGTTGCTTCTTTTTTACGGGGTGCTTGCATGATGTGAATCAATAGAATCAAGCCTGTAACAATCATGGATAAAAGTAATTTTTGATGAGCAGCTCCCCATATCAAAATAAACCAACCCACTTGAAAAAGCACAAAATTTATCAGTTTCATTTATTTTTTTGGCCTCTCGAATTGATAATGACTTACCCACCATTCTTGACCATTTCGATATCCAAATAATTCTGCACAGGCCATATAAAAAATACGCCAGCGATTAAACCATCGCGTTGCATTTTGCTTGCCATAAGTATTTTTAAGAATAGGGTAAATGTGATATTTTTTTTGATCCATATTGTCTAACCAAGCATTCGCTGTTTTTTCATAGTGTCTTCCATCCCAACACCATTTTTGATTTAATTTTAAATAGTCTTGAAAATGCAGAGGCAAGTCATCGCTCGGCATCATACCGCCCGAAAAGAAAAATTCACTCATCCAGTCATTTTTATCTTTCACGTCAAATGAATAGGGTGTATGTTGATGCACAAAAATATGCATAAAGAATTTTCCGCCAGGCTTTAACCAGTCATGAAGCATCTTATAAAGCTTTCTATGATTTCTCATATGCTCAAACATTTCAATTGAGACAATACGATCAAAGTTCTTGGGGATCTTAAAATTTTTAGGCTGGAATCGGTTCATGTCACATGTAATCACATGAATATTTTTAAGTTTTCTTTTTTTTACTTCACTCTCAATGTAGAGTCTTTGGGAGGTTGAATTAGATACTGCAAATATTTTACTCTTAGGGTATTGTTTACCCATAAAAAGTGTTAACGAACCCCAGCCACAACCTAACTCAAGAATAGTTTGTCCATTTTTTAAATCTGCATGAGATGCACTAATCTTGAGTGCATTTAATTCTGCATCATCTAACTTTTCTGTATTTTGATCCCAATAACAACTGCTATATTTTTTATATTTACCTAAACAAAAATCGAAAAAAGTGGAAGGTACTTCATAATGCTGCTTATTTGCAAGATGAGGTACCAATGCAATAGGTGCCTGATCCATACTTTTCAAAAAAGTTTTTTTGAGTGCTTGAGATTTTTCAGCATCTTGATAACCAATCTCACTAAGTCGTTTTTTTAAAAGTTGTCTAATACCAAAACGAATAAGTTTATCTGGCATAAGGCCTTTTTCTGCGAGCAATAAAGCTTGATTAAGCATATTGGAATAGTTTTGTGAGGGTTAATAAAAATTGAATCTTACTTTATTTTATCTAATTTATTTAAAATAGTTTCTGCAAGACTACTATTTAAATGATTGACCTTTTTTTGAATATTTTGTAACGCCACTAAATCCTTTTCAGATTCTGCAATACTAGCAAGCCCCATCATGGCGTCAAGATGCCTAGGATTTATTTTTTCTGCCATCAAGAATGCTTCTTTAGCTAATTTAAAATCTTTTTTCCCTTGACTAGCCAGTCCTAAAAAATACCAAGCATCAGGAGAATTTGGCTCCTCCTTAATCCATAAATCAGTAATGGATTTAAGCTGATCCCATTCTTTGTTCTGGTATGGAATAACTACTTTCATAAAATTTGGTTTTTGTTCAAAAGGCAATGCCCAAAATGGGATCTCCATAGTTTTAAGAGAGGCTGTATCGGGCTCTTTCATTAAAAGTTTTATCCATTCAACAGGCAAGCTATAGAAAAAACCTTGGGGTCCAGGGCTTTTAAATGTCGTAATACCCACTAAATTATTTTTTTCATCGAATAATCCACCCCCACTTGAGCCGAGAGCAAATGCTGCATCTGATCTGATGATGACGCCATCATCTAAACGATGCAACGCCTTCACTGAACCATAGGATGGCTGAGGAACACTACTTCCATTAGGAAAGCTAACATTAAAAATATCCTCCTCATATTGTAACGACTTACTATCTCTTAAAATGAAAGGTTTGAAGGGTAGTTCTTCGAATTTTAACAAGCACAGATCATGTTTCCAATCGGCTTTAAAAGCTATAGGTTTGTAGGTATTATCAAATTTAGAGATATTTGCACCTAATGTATTTGCAATAATATGACAATCAGTCGCAACGAACTCCTTACTTATAACAACGCCTGACCCTGTTCCTGAGGAACCATCTGGGTAATCAACATTAATAGCAACAATAGAGTTATTGATTTCTAATAATGTTTCAAAGGATGGAATCGCGCTGGCTTGGCTTCCGATGAGCAACAAAAATAAACTAATAGTTTTTTTCATGGTCAATTCGACTTTATCATAGCAATATCGTTCATGGTGGACCATAAAAAATGACAATTAAGAATGTTCTTGGAACAAAGCTAGAGATCTGTAACCTAAACCCTATTACAGGATTTACAAGAAGTGGATGTTGTGAAACAGGGCCTCAAGATGTCGGGCAACACACAGTATGCGCAGAAGTTACTCAAGAGTTTCTTCAATTTTCCAAAATGCAAGGCAACGACTTATTGACCCCGAGACCTGAACTAGAATTTAAAGGATTAAAAGCTGGTGATCGTTGGTGTTTATGTGCGAGTCGATGGCTTGAAGCGGTTGAGGATGGAATTGCACCCCCAGTGATTTTAGAAGCAACTCATGAGAAAGCATTAGAGGTTATTAATCTTGCAGAACTTAAATACCATCAACTAGGATAAACCATGGCTTACAATAAAAAAGAAATAGAAGAAAAATTAAAGATAAGATGCACGACTTGGTCTTATATTTTCCCCTCTATTGAAAAAAAAATTTCTACCTCTAATTTTGATGAGTCTATTCGTTTAGCGAATGAAATCGCAAAAATTGCAAACCATTTAAATCATCATCCAGACCTAATATTGAGTTATAGCGCGTTAACCATAAAGACGCATACCCATGATGCGTCAGGTATTACTGATAAAGACTTTGAATTAGCCGAACAAATTGATCACTTACTATTAACTTAAACTTATTCTTTAAATTTTTTCAGATCTTCAATAATTTCTTGGCTATGTTTTGACGTGTCTACATCTTGATAAATTTTTGCGATCTTACCTTGCGCGTTAATTAAATAAGTATTCCTTTTGGCAAGCTTTATGAGTATCAAGTTGTTTAAAGCACCATAGCGTTTTGCAACCTCCCCGGAAGTATCAGATAAAAGAGGGAAAGGTAAATTATATTTTTCAGCAAATTTCTTATGAGAAAAACTATTATCAATACTCACACCAATGACTTTTGCACCCAAGCTCTCTAATGTTTTAAAATCATCTCTAAAGTGACAAGCCTCCTTGGTACATCCAGGCGTATCATCTTTAGGATAAAAATATAAAACAACCCATTTGCCTTTGAAGTCTCTTAAACTTACTTCGCTACCTTGGCTATCTAACAAAGTAAAATTGGGTGCATCATCATCAAATTTTAAAGTGGGTAAAGCTTTCGCGTTTCCTCTAAATAAATAAAATATTAAAACTAAACTAATTAGAATAAATATTTTAAATATCAAAATAAATTATACTGGGGGAGCTGCAGGTGCTTTTCTGCCTGGGGCTGCTGGTGGTGTATAGCCTGCAATACGGCACTGAATACCCTCAATAAGTTTACCCTTTGCACCATGTTGAATGATCGTACATGTCTGAATGAGATTCTTGCTCTGTAATTCTAAAATCGTTTTTCTTAATTCCTTTAAATTAATACCTGTGTCTTTGACGATCTCGTAATCGATCTTTTGTCCGTGTTTTTGTAAATATTTTAATACCACTTCTT
>SYKG01000007.1 GCA_005797835.1 Methylotenera sp. | reverse complement strand
TAATGGACGATCAATGAGACGTGAGGTTAGTGTCTCTTTTTCGCTTGGGCGTGCTTCTCGTTTGAAAAAACCGCCAGGAATTTTACCTGCAGCATATGTTTTTTCTTGATAATCAACTGTGAGTGGAAAAAAATCTTGGCCTTCTTTTACATCGTGTCTTCCTACAACTGTCACTAATACCGCTGTATCGCCATAACTTACTAATACTGCACCATCAGCTTGTCTTGCTATTTCACCTGTTTCCAGTGTTAAGGTGTGTGCACCAAATTGAATACTTTTCTTAATTGCTTTAAACATAATTTACCCTTTTCTTTTTTTCATCCGTTATTCACTTCTTAATAACGAATACATTAACTACCATTTAACATCCAATAAAAAAGCCGACGCATCTTCCTTTTAAGAAGGATTGCAATCGGCTTCAAAACTTACGAATCAATAATCTCTTAAACTAATTATTAAATAATTAAAAAAATTATTTACGTAAACCAAGACGCTCAATCAATACTTGATAGCGACCTAAATTCTTACCTTTAAGGTAATCTAATAATTTTCTGCGTTGACTTACAAGTGCTAAAAGTCCGCGACGTGAGTGGTGGTCTTTTGCATTAGTTGTAAAATGTTCAGCTAAATGACCAATACGACTTGTGATAAGTGCAACTTGAACTTCTGGGGATCCTGTATCGTTTTTTGCCTGTTGATATTCACTTACAACTTTGGCTCTTTCTGATGCTGTTGATGCCATTTAATCTTTTCTCCTCATTCAGAACCGCGTATTTTAATTGTATTCCTTTGATTTAACAATATGTTTTTTATAATATATTTGCGATTAAACGCTTAGGCAAAAGTCGTCCTTGAAGGTCGGGCTGACCCACTCCCACAAACTGACCTGATGAACTATATAAACGTAACTCATTTAAATTTTTACCATTAAAATCAATGCTTTGCCCTTTTTTAATCGCTTCTATTTCAGTAAAAGTCAATTCAATCGATGATAAACCTTTAAGTAAAGTATCTATGGGTAATAGTACTTTCTCTCGTGAGGACATAGCCATAGTTTCAAGGGCTTCGATCGAAAATGCATTAGCTACTTGAAAATTGCCTGTTTGAGTGCGCTTTAAAGCTTTTAAATAGGCCCCACACCCTAATGCTTGCCCAATATCTTCTGCCAACGTGCGGATATAAGTGCCCTTACTGCAAAAAACTTCAACTGTCATTTTGCTAGCCTCAATTTTCATAAGCTTTATATCATGAATCGTTATTTGTCTCGATTTCCGCTCAATTTCAATTCCCTTTCTTGCATATTCATAAAGTGGTTTGCCTTCAAATTTTAACGCGGAATACATAGGGGGTATTTGTGTAATGTCCCCCATAAATTTTTGCAACGTTTCTTTTAATTGAACCTCATTTAAAATAACCTCTTTTTCTGAAACTACCTCTCCTTCTTGGTCACCTGTCGTGGTCGTCATGCCTAATTGAATCGTTGCGATATAAGTTTTATTAGCATTAAGAAGGTGATGAGAGAATTTTGTAGCTTCACCTAAACAAATGGGTAAAAGTCCTGAAGCCATAGGATCAAGTGTCCCGGTGTGTCCTGCTTTTTTTGCATTAAAGAGCCATTGAATCTTTTTTAATACTTGATTTGAAGAAAATCCAAGAGGCTTATCTAACAGGAAAACGCCATTTATCTCGCGTTTCATGGATTTAATTTGCATGGAGATAATTACTGAGGGGGAAGGGCATCTTTAATAAGTTGCGAAATCTTCATGCCTTCATCAATGGATGTATCGTATACAAAATGTAGTTGAGGTATGCCACGTGTTGCCATACGTTTTGATAGTTGCGCACGCAAATATCCTGAGGAGCGCTCTAAACCTTGCATGATTAGAGGATCATTTGTAGGTGAAGTAAAATATACTTTCGCATGAAGCAAATCAGGCGTGACTTGAACTTCAGTAATCGTTAACATCCCGACTGCCGGATCTTTCAGTTCTGATTGAATGAGTCCTGCGAGTTCTCGCTTAATTTGTTCTGAAATGCGATCACTCCTCGCATAGGATCGATTCACCATTTTAAAGCTTACGCGCAACCTCAACTACTTCAAATACTTCGAGCATATCGCCTACTTCAATTTCATTAAAGTTTTTAATAGAGAGTCCGCACTCAAAATTATTCTTTACTTCTTTCACATCATCTTTAAATCGTTTTAAAGAATCAAGTTCGCCTGAATGAATCACGACATTATCTCTTAAAACTCGAACCATCGAGCTTCTGCGAATCGCGCCATCTTGGACATAGCAACCCGCGATAGAACCCACTTTAGAAATTTTAAATACTTCGCGAATTTCAACCATACCAATAATACTTTCTTTTTGTTCGGGTGATAATAATCCACCGAGAGCTGCTTTCACTTGATCAACAGCTTCATAAATGATGCTGTAGTAATGCACATCAACCTCAAGTGAGTCGATTAATTTTCTTGCTCCTGCCTCTGCTCTCACATTGAAAGCAATAAGGATGGCTTTTGAGGCACTCGCTAAATTAACATCAGACTCGGTCACAGCACCTACACCCACATGAATCACATTCACTTTTACTTCTTCAGTCGATAATTTTTGTAAAGATGTAGATAAAGCTTCGTAAGACCCTTGCACATCAGATTTAATAATGAGTGGTAAAACTTTTACGTCACCTTCGGCCATTTGATCAAATATATTTTCTAGTTTTGCAGCTTGTTGTCTTGCTAATTTCACATCTCTAAATTTACCTTGACGAAATAAAGCAATTTCACGGGCTTTACGCTCATCGTTTAATACAACAACTTCTTCTCCCGCATTCGGTACATCTGCTAAACCTAATACCTCAACAGGAATGGAGGGTCCTGCTTCTTTAATTTCTTTACCTGTTTCATCAAGTATTGCGCGAATACGTCCAAAAGCGGATCCTGCTAATAATGTGTCGCCGCGCTTTAACGTGCCTGACTGAATAAGAACCGTCGCTATAGGGCCTCGGCCTTTATCTAAACGCCCTTCAATGACAATACCTTTAGCTGGCGTATTTTTAGGCGCTTTGAGTTCTAACACCTCAGCTTGAAGAAGAACTGACTCAAGAAGTTTATCGATACCTTGTCCTGATTTTGCTGAAACTTCGACGAACATGGTATCTCCACCAAAATCTTCAGGCACTACTTCTTGCGCTACAAGTTCCATTTTGACCCGCTCAGGCGCTGCTTCAGGTTTATCAATTTTATTAATCGCCACTACGATAGGGACATTTGCTGCTTTTGCATGATTAAGTGCTTCAAGAGTTTGTGGCATTACTCCGTCGTCAGAAGCAACCACCAAAATTACAATGTCGGTCGCTTTAGCACCTCGAGCGCGCATTGCTGTAAATGCTTCATGGCCTGGTGTATCTAAAAAGGTAACCATACCACGCGGTGTCTCTACATGGTATGCACCAATATGTTGTGTAATGCCCCCTGCTTCTTCAGAAGCCACACGTGTTGTTCGAATATAATCCAGTAATGAAGTTTTTCCATGGTCCACGTGACCCATCACAGTAACCACGGGCGGTCGCGTTTCTAAAATAGCTTCTATAGTTGAATCTTGAATGATTAGGGCTTCAGGATCATTGTCTAAAGCTGCAATCGCGTTATGTCCCATTTCTCCTACCACAATCATTGCAGTGTCTTGATCTAAGATTTGGTTTATCGTCACCATCATGCCCATATTCATAAGAACCTTGATAACTTCGGTCGCTTTGACAGACATCTTGTGCGCTAAATCAGCGACTGAAACCGTTTCTGGCACAGGAATGTCACGCACAATTGGTTCAGTAGGTGCTACAAATGTTGACTCTTCATTTTCTTCATGGTGTTTTGATTTTGATTTAGGTGAACGCCAGCCTGAGGCAGTGCCTGCATCTCCACGGCCCTTAAGCGTACGTTTTTTAAATTGACGATCAGACCAATCTTTTTCACTTTTATCAATTTGTTTTTCTTTACCTTCAACTTTAACACCCGCTTTAGATGCAGGACGATGAAGGGTGCCTTCACTTAATTTAGCCACTGGAGTTGCGGTCGCTTTATCAACAACTTCTTGTTTTTTTCTAAGATCTTTAGCTTGAACTGCTGCAAGTGCTGCATGTCGTTTAGCTTCATCCTCTCGCACCGACAATTCATTCTCACCAAGAACTTCTGCTCTTGTTTGAGGTTTAGCTTTTGATTCAGTGGGTTTAGACGCTAACAAAGTGGGGTCGATAGGAAGTCCATCCTCACGTCTCACAAGTACGCGTTTTTTTCTGACTTCAACTTGAATGGTGCGAGCGCGTCCCGTGCTATCTGTTTTTTTAATTTCTTTATTTTGTTTACGGGTTAACGTGATTTTATTTTTTGGTACTTGAGATTGGCCGTGCTCTTTACGCAGATATTCTAAAAGTGCTGACTTATCTTCTTCCGTTAAAGAATCAACTGCTGTTGATTTATCAACACCTGCGCTGTTGAGCTGTTCAATTAATAAATCGACAGGCAATCCTAATTCCTCAGCAAATTTTGTGACAGTTGATAGTCCCATTTAGTACCTCATAGTATTCATGATAGGGTGCGTGCCTTTAAACAAACCAGGGTGCTCTAGCAGTCATGATTAACTCTTTCGCACGCTCCTCATCCATCAAAGTCATTTCAACCAATTCATCTACAGCAAGATCTGCAAGATCCCCCATTTTTGAAATACCTTTTGATGCAAGAAGATTAGCTGTGGCATCATCCATACCTTCCATCGTGAGTAAGTCTTCTGCTGCTTCTTCAACTTTTTCTTCTTTTGCAATTGCCTCAGTCAAAAGAGCGGCTCGCGCACGTGAACGAAGTTCATTGACTGTATCTTCATCGAAGGCCTCAATCTCGATCATCTCTTGTAATGGCACATAAGCAATTTCTTCTAGAGAACTAAATCCTTCTTGGACAAGAATATCAGCTACGTCTGCATCCACATCCAGTTTCGCAATGAATAATTGACTCGCACTTGCATACTCCTCTTCATTTTTCTTAGATGACTCTGCTTCCGTCAAAATATTAATATTCCAACCTGTCAATTCAGAGGCAAGACGAACATTTTGACCGTTTCGTCCAATGGCTTGTGCTAAATTTTCTTCATTCACAACAACATCCATACTGTGTTTTTCTTCATCTACCACAATGCTTGAAACTTCAGCAGGTGCCATCGCATTAATTACAAATTGCGCTGACTCCATAGACCATAAAACAATATCAACTCGTTCGCCTGCAAGTTCGCCTGTCACTGCTTGCACTCTCGATCCACGCATACCGACACAGGTGCCTACAGGATCAATTCTTTGATCATTTGCTTTCACAGCAATTTTTGAACGCAATCCAGGATCGCGAGATGCAGATTTAATTTCTAATAAGCCTTCTTCAATCTCAGGTACCTCAAGTTCAAATAAACGGACAAGAAATTCAGGTGCTGTTCTAGATAAAATCAATTGAGGTCCGCGATGGCTTCTTTCAATATTGGTCAAATAGGCTCTCACGCGATCACCGATACGTAAATTTTCCTTGGGAATCATTTGATCTCGAGGAAGGACTGCTTCCATACGACCTACTTCAATAATGCCATTACCCCGATCCATACGTTTAATCACGCCCGTGACTAATTTTTCATTGCGGCTTAAAAAATCCTCTAAAATTTGTTCTCTTTCAGCTTCCCGGATTTTTTGTAAGATCACTTGTTTTGCAGCTTGTGCCCCAATGCGGCCAAACTCAATAGATTCTAGAGATACCTCAATCGAATCATTTTCAGCTTTACCTTCTGCACGGGGATCAGAAAGTGAAATCTGAGCATCTTTATTTTCAATGAGATCATCGTTCAAAATGGTCCAGCGTCTGAAAGATTTGTACTCACCCGTGTCGCGATTGATTTCGATGCGAACATCAATATCTTCCTTATTTTTTTTCTTTGTAGCTGAAGCTAACGCTGACTCAAGTGCTTCAAAGACCACGTCCTTGTTAACATTTTTTTCATGGGCTAAGGCATCCACCAATAATAAAATCTCGCGACTCATTTCAATCTCCACAACGCATTGCTAACGTTTAAATTCTGGGCTTAATCGTGCTTTATCAATATTTGACAAAGCAAAACGATAAAGCTCACCCTCACACATCAAAAGAACAGTATCTTTTTCTACTCCATCAATGGTGCCTATAAAATTTTTACGCACATCCAAAGGCATTCTTAGCTTCACAGAAGCTCGCTCACCTATGAAGCGCTCAAAATCATTTAATTTCTTTAACACTCGATCCATCCCAGGGGATGACACCTCTAGTCGGTCGTAATCTAAATCCTGCTCTACGGTCAATACGTGACCTAAATGGTTACTCACTAAAGTGCAATCATCTATGGTCACTGAACCAGGCTTATCAATATAAACTCGCAAAAGTTTTCCTCGATTTGAAATCTCCAAATCGACCAATTCATATCCCAGCTGCATTAAAGTTTTTTCAATTAATGTTTCGAGCTTTTGCATCTTTAAAGCTGTTCCCTAAAATTACTCAAGTTGCAGAAACAAAAAATGGGCTCAAAGCCCACCTATATTTTCATGCAGAATTATATCAATAAATTCAGATAATTGAAATCAAAATTTCATTCCAAATCAATACGATCCGTCGCATTAAAGAACTTTAATCCTTGCGAATTTTCGTTTACCCACTTGAGCCACAAACTGACTATTTTTAGCGATCATTTTTTTATCATCCTCTAAGCGCTCACCATTAATCTTGATCCCTCCCCCATCAATCAACCTCATTGCTTCTGATGTACTTGCTACCAGAGCCGCTTCTTTGAGAAGTTTTAAAATGCCTATAGTATTCGTTTGAATCGTAATCGTGACCTCAGGTATATTGTCTGGGATACCCCCCCTAGATCGTGTTTGAAAATTATCCAGTGCTTCAATTGAGGCTTCATTTGAATGAAAACGCGCTACAATTTCTTGGGCAAAAGTGACTTTAATATCACGAGGATTTTGACCTGCTTTCACACTCGCCTTCCAGCTCGCAATATCATCCAAAGATGCAAAGGAGAGTAACTCAATATATCTCCACATTAATTCATCTGAAATCGACATAATTTTTGCAAATATAGTTTCAGGCGCTTCATCGATACCAATATAATTTCCTAACGATTTAGACATTTTTTGAACGCCGTCTAAACCCTCTAAAAGCGGCATAGTAATAACACATTGAGGGGATTGCCCAGCTTGCTTTTGTAATTCACGCCCCATTAATAAATTAAATTTCTGATCAGTACCGCCCAATTCTAAATCTGCTTTTAACGCCACAGAGTCATAGCCTTGAAGAAGGGGGTATAAGAATTCATGAATAGCAATAGGTTGATTCGCTTTGTAGCGCTTACTAAAATCATCACGTTCTAACATGCGAGCAACCGTATGGCTTGCTGCTAATTTCAAGATACCGGCTGCGCCAAGATCAGTCAGCCATGTTGAATTAAAAACGACTTCGGTTTGATTACGCTTTAATATTTTAAAAACTTGCTCAGTATAACTCTCTGCATTTTTTTTAACTTCGCCTTTGGATAGTGGGGGTCGTGTCGAACTTTTGCCTGTCGGGTCACCAATCATGCCCGTAAAATCCCCGATTAAAAATAAAACATCATGGCCTAAGTCCTGCAGTTGCCTGAGTTTATTTAATAAAACGGTATGACCTAAATGAAGATCAGGTGCTGTAGGATCAAAACCTGCTTTCACTCTTAAAGGTTTACCTTTTTTGAGTTTTTCAAGAAGCTCTTCCTCCAGAAGAATTTCTTCAGCACCTCGTTTGATAAGGGCTAATGCTTGATTAATTTCAGTGGCCACAAATATGTCCGAATGATTTTATTGAAGTTTAATAATTGTTTTCATTTTAGCCTAAATTATTTTACCAATAAGGAAAATAGCGGAAATAAACCATTTACAATCTTAAGCATGAATAAATTATTTATAGGTCTTATGTCCGGTACCAGCCTCGATGGAATGGATGCCGTTCTTGTCGATTTTGGGGAAATAAGTCTAGATGTCATGATTGTAGGTCATAGTTATATCCCCTTTAAGGACACATTCAAAAAAAATCTTTTAGAGCTTCATTCCCCCTATAAAAACGAACTCGAGGATAGTCTCCTCCTAGGAAATAAGTTGAGTCACATAGCCTATCAAGCTATTGAAACTTTACTTAAAGATGCAGGTTGCACATCCAAAAATATAAGAGCAATTGGGTTTCATGGACAAACCGTTCGCCATCAGCCTCAAAAGGGCTTCACCTTACAGATCGGAAATCCAGCCCTTTTGGCTGAGCTCTCTCATATCGATGTGATTGCTGATTTTCGAAGCCGAGATGTCGCTGCAGGGGGAGAAGGTGCCCCTCTAGTACCCGCATTCCATCAAGAAATTTTTTCACATCCAACCCTTCATCGTGCGATTGTAAATATTGGAGGGATCGCCAATATTACTATTTTAAATCCCAAAACTTCTGTATTAGGCTTCGATAGCGGGCCTGGTAATCTTTTATTAGACCACTGGTGTAAAACGCATCGTCATCAAACATTCGATGCGAATGGTGCATGGGCTAGGGGAGGAAAGCTTATTGAAACATTGCTTATGGCATTTTTTAAAGATGCTTTTTTCAAAAAAACTTCGCCTAAAAGCACAGGTCGCGATCACTTTAATGCAGCCTGGCTTAATAAACACCTGCAAAAATCTTACTCCGTGCAAGATATTCAAAGGACACTTTTAGAACTTTCTGCATTAAGCATTGCAAAAGCAATAGATACTCATGATGCAAATATTGCTGAAATTTATCTATGTGGTGGTGGCGCTTTAAATGATTTTTTAGTTGAACGATTAAAAATATTAAGGCCGCAAATAAAAATCGAGCTCACCGATGCACTTGGTATAAGGACACAATTAGTTGAAGCTACTGCATTTGCATGGCTTGCTAAACAAATGCTATTTTCAAAACCAGGTAACATACCTCATACCACTGGTGCTGAAGGATTGCGCATTTTAGGTGCACTCTATCCCGCTTAAAGATAGCGCTAGTAAAAGTATTGTGAAAAGTTATAATTCATTTAATAATTAATTTTATTTTTCAAACATGAAACCAACTAAAGTTACCTTAAACTTTGACCAAGAGTCATCACCCATAGAATTACCTTTGGTAAAAAGTACTATGGGTAATGATGCAATTGATATTCGTCAATTAGGCGCCCATCAAGTCTTTAGTTACGACCCTGGTTTTATGTCAACAGCCTCTTGCAGTTCTGAAATCACTTTTGTGGATGGAGAAAAAGGTCTTCTTCTTTATCGTGGCTATCCTATTGAACAACTTGCAGAACATTATAATTTTTTAGATGTCGCTTATCTGCTGTTGCACGGTGAATTACCTAACCCTCAAGAAAAAGATTTATTCTCGACGACCATTAGTCGACACACGATGCTCCACGATCAATTAAATAATATTTTCCGAGGATTTAGAAGAGATGCTCATCCTATGGCGGTTTTAGTGGGTGTCATAGGTTCAATGTCTGCATTCTATTCCGACAGCATGGATGTCATGAATGCTAAACATCGCGAAATATCTGCGCATCAGCTTCTTGCTAAAGTTCCTACGATCGCAGCCTGGAGTTATAAATATAGTTTAGGTCAGCCTTTTATTTACCCGCAAAATCATTTTGGTTATGCAGAAAACTTTATGCACATGATGTTTGCAACACCCTGTGAAGAATTCAAACCCAACCCAATACTTGCTAAAGCCTTTGAACGTATTCTAATTCTTCATGCAGATCATGAACAAAATGCA
This sequence comes from Methylotenera sp., assembly GCA_005797835.1. GTDB lineage: Bacteria > Pseudomonadota > Gammaproteobacteria > Burkholderiales > Methylophilaceae > Methylopumilus. The sequence continues at coordinate 25,944 of SYKG01000007.1, read as the reverse complement.
TCAACTTCCACAGTGAGGCTTGCAGGATCTTCAGGCGCCAATCCTTTTGCATGTATCGCTGCAGGTATAGCATCCCTTTGGGGTCCATCTCACGGTGGTGCCAATGAAGCTACTTTAAAAATGCTCGAGGAAATTAAAGATGAAAGTCAAATTGGCAAATTCATTAAACGTGCAAAGGACAAGGATGATTCATTCCGTATGATGGGTTTTGGTCACCGTATTTATCGCAACAAAGATCCTCGCGCAGAAATCATGCGTAAGACATGCCATGAAGTTCTGAATGAACTTGGCTTGAAAGATGATCCAATTTTTAAACTTGCATTACATCTAGAACAAATTGCACTCGAGGATGAGTATTTCATTGAGAAAAAACTTTATCCCAATGTAGATTTCTATTCTGGTATTGTGATGCGCGCTATGGGTATTTCTAATTCGATGTTCACCGCTGTATTTGCTCTTGCAAGAACAGCAGGCTGGATTGCTCAGTGGAATGAAATGCTAGGTCAACCCGATATTAAAATTGGCAGGCCACGCCAAGTCTATACTGGCAAACCTCGTCGCGACGTTCCTAAGAAATAATTCGATTTAGGCTGAAAAGGAAGATCCACAACCGCATGTACTTTGTGCGTTCGGATTCTTAATGACAAATTGCGAGCCCTGAACACTGTCTTGATAATCAATTTCAGCGCCCATTAAATATTGCAAACTCATAGGGTCTATTAATAAGGTCACTGAATCTTTTGTGACTTGCGTATCGTCTTCATTGACTGACTCCTCAAATGTAAACCCGTATTGAAATCCAGAACATCCGCCACCGCTTACAAATACGCGAAGTTTGAGTTCCGGCTGACCTTCTTCTTCAATTAATTCCTTCACTTTTTTTACAGCATTATCTGTAAAAACCAGTGGTGTCGGCATTTCCATTTCCTTTGATTCAGCAATTTGATTCATCATATTTACTCCTCATCATTTCTTTTGTGGCAATTGATAGGCTTTAAGCTGTCCATACACTTTAGCACCTGCATGAATTTCTATCACCTTATATTCAATATTACCCATGATTCTAGCATTCGCGTGAAGTTCTAAATATTCGGTGCAAACAACGTTACCATTTACATCCCCGCCAATAATCGCAGTGTGAGCTGAGATATTTCCCTTGATACGACTCTTGTTACCCATGATGAGAGTCCCTACTGAACCTGGAAGTTCAGTGAGATTACCATGAATAGCGCCATCTACACGAATACCGCCTGAATAAGTAACATTGCCTCGCACGGTAATGTCTTTGTCAATCAAAGTCTCAATCGTACGTGCTTTATTTTTTTTATTAAAAAACATGGGGCCTTTATCGCTTCTTACCTACAATTTTTTCGTAAAAAAGAATCTCTTCTTTTAATTTTACGTTTTCCTCTTGAAGCTTGGTAATATCACTTGAAACTTGATCGCCTGAAATTGATTTCAGTTGTAGCTCAATTTTTTGATGTAATAACTTACCCTGTATGGATTGATTCTCGGCTTCTAATGCTTGTATTTTTGAAATAAATCCACTCACTGAGCCTCCGTTTAATTCCCAGTATGTAAATCCCACCCCCCCTGAAAATGATAGCAGTGCAATCATGAGATAAGTATGCCAGGACGCACCTGTTTTAATGCGCATTTTTCTCCGGGTCACACCAAAATATTTTGCGTAGGTTCGCTTAACTTTTTTCATAGAAACAACACTTTATGGCATCAAGGGCACAAGATCAAGCCCAGAAATCTCGGGAAAATCAAACATGAGGTTCATATTCTGCACAGCCTGTCCTGCAGCACCTTTCACAAGATTATCAATGACAGATAAAATAACAACCTTATGGCCTCCCTGCGGCTGATGGATGCTGATGCGACATTGGTTTGAACCCCTCACAGACCTTGTTTCTGGATGAGAGCCTCTTGGCATAACATCTACAAAAGGCTCATGCTTATATTTCGATTCAAAAAGTGCTTGTATATCTATTTTTTTAGTCAGCGTTGCGTAAAGTGTTGCATGTATGCCTCTTATCATGGGTGTTAAATGAGGCACAAAAGTCAGATGGACTGCTTGATTCGCAACACTTTCAAGTCCTTGGGTGATTTCAGGCAAATGTCGATGACCCTCAACCCCATAGGCTTTAAAGTTATCAGAAGCCTCAGCCATTAATATATTCAATTCTACTTTTCTCCCCGCACCTGATACCCCTGATTTAGCATCTGCGATTAAATCATCAAGATCAATGACGCCTGATTCAATAAGAGGAATAAACCCTAATTGAATCGCTGTGGGATAACAACCCGGATTGGCAACAAGTGATGCTTTTTTAATTTTCTCTCGATTAATCTCAGGTAAGCCGTAAACAGCATTTTTTAGAAGCTCACTGCAGGAATGTGGCACTTTATACCACTTTTCCCAGACGTCAGCGTCTTTAAGTCTAAAGTCAGCAGCTAAATCAATCACTTTCACTCCGGCTTTAAGCAAAGCTGGGGCTTCTTGCATGGCAATGCCATTTGGTGTTGCAAATAATACGAGATCACAATTCGTCAAATTAGCCGTCTTTGGATCTTCGAATTTAAGATCGATGAGTCCTCTTAAACTGGGAAATAAGGACGCAATTGATAAGCCAGCCTCGGTTCTCGAGGTCACAGACTGAATTGACACATAAGGATGCTTGACTAAAATTCTTAATAACTCCACGCCGGTATAACCGGTCGCACCCACTACGCCTACTTTAATCTTGGACACACTATCCATCACATTGGCACCTTTTATTTAAAAGAAATCTTAATCCTTCATACCCCCATACTAACAAAATTTTTTTACCTTTATATAACAAAAAAGCCGCTTGAAAGCGGCCTTTTTGCTCTTTAGAACTTTAAACAATTAACGTTTCGAGAATTGTTTACGTCTACGAGCTTTTCGAAGACCCACTTTTTTTCGCTCTACTTCGCGTGCATCTCGCGTTACAAAGCCAGCTTGTGAAAGTGTACTTTTTAAATTGGTATCATAATCAATCAATGCACGTGTAATACCATGACGAACTGCACCTGCTTGACCCGATTCACCTCCGCCGATGACATTCACATGAATATCAAATGTATTTAAGGTATTGGTTAAATCAAGTGGTTGACGAAAAATCATACGGGAGGTGTAACGAGAAAAATATTCGTCCGCAGGTTTGTCGTTCACTGTAATGACGCCTTTACCTGCCTTAATAAACACTCGAGCTACTGAGCTCTTTCTGCGGCCTGTTCCGTAATTGTATTTACCTATCATCGTATTTCCTTAACTATATACTTAATGGTTGGGGTTGCTGTGCCACATGATCATGCGTTGCGCCAGTATAGACTTTCATCTTTTTTATCATGGCATAACCCAAAGGTCCTTTTGGTAACATACCCTTCACCGCTTTTTCTAGAGCACGACCTGGAAAACGGTCTTGCATCTTAGAGAAGTTGGTCGTTGAGATGCCGCCTGGATAGCCTGAGTGGCGGTGGTAAACCTTGTCATCCCCCTTATTGCCTGTCACTTTAATCTTTTCCGCATTGATCACTACAATGTAATCACCTGTATCTACATGCGGTGTGAAGATGGCTTTATGTTTGCCACGTAATCGATGTGCAATCGCACTCGCTAATCTACCCAAAACCGCGTCAGTTCCATCTACAACGAACCAATCACGTTTTACTTCATGGGATTTTGCTGAAAAAGTCTTCATTTCAATACCAACTCTTGCTTGATGAATTTTAAAAAAGAGGTGAATTCTATGACAAAACAGCCTGTTCTGTCAATTTTATTCATCATTTAGTTCCTATCAAAGGTAGTTAAAAACGATGCCTAAAAAGACAAGTCCGCCTAGGTAATTATTGCTTAAAAATGCATCAAAACAGTCTTTTGGGTTGAGTGTCCTAATTTGCCGATAAAGAACCCCAATAAAAACGAGACTCAAGATCATCGATACATAAAATGGCCAGCTAAAATTTTCTAATTGCCCTATCCAGCATAAGCACCCCATCATCATGGTGTAACTGATCATGACGGCTTCTTTCACATAGGCTCCAAACCAAATCGCTGAGGAGCGAATGCCAATTTTTAAATCGTCATTCTTATCGGTTACCGCATAAAGTGTGTCGTAGGCAATTGCCCAAAATACGGTAGCAAAGAATAAAAGCCAAGCGGTTAAAGAGAGGGCGCTATCATTTGCAACAAAAGCGATAGGGATCCCCATCCCAAAAGTTAATCCCAAATAAGCTTGGGGAATCACAAAAAATCTTTTAGTTAACGGGTAAGTGAGTGCTAGAAATAAAGCAATCAATGAAACATAGAATGCTTTTTTATTTAAAAATAAAACACATATCAATGCACCTAATAATAAAGTGATCAGTAAAATACATGCGTTTTTAATTGAGATAGATTGATTGGCCAAAGGACGAAATTTTGTGCGTGTCACAAAAGCATCAAATTTCCGATCGAGAATATCATTGGCGACACAACCAGCTGAACGCATCAATACTGTGCCTAAAATAAAAATAGTAAGATGCTGAATACTTGGATTGCCATGGCTTGCAATGAAAAGTGCCCATAAGGTTGGCCATAACAATAAAAAAATACCAATCTGCTTATTAAGACGCATAAGTTGTAAATAAGAATGCATCTTTAAATTAAATCTAACTATTCGAGTTTGAATGAGATTGGAACAAGTACATTAAAATTTTTACCACGAAGACTTTCAGGCGGCACTGGTAATGGTAAAGCTTTTTTAATCATTTCAAGAGCCTCGTTATCTAAAACTTCGAACATACTACTCTTTTTAATCTTGACACTAATCACAGAACCTTTGCTATCAATTTCAAGGTCTACGATGACTGCCCCTTGCCAGCCTCGCATTTGAGCAATTTTTGGGTATTGCTTATATTTTCCAATCGCATTTGCAAGAAGGCTGCTGTAACTTTCTAAATTCTGAGTAATTTGCTCTTGCGGCACAATATTGGGAGTTTTTGAAATAACTTCTTTGGGCGCCGGTGGTTCCTCTTCCTTTGGGAAAGGTATCGCAACTGATGTTACATCTTTATCAATGATTGGGGTAATTTTGTTCTGAATAGGCTCAATCTTTTTTATAGGCTCACGTTTTATAGGTTCAGATTTTATAGGTTCTGGGGTTACTGGCTGCTCAATTAGTTTTTGATTAGGTGAAATGGTCACAATCATCTCTTGAGGTGTTACTAATTGAATATTGAATGTATCAGGGAAACCTATCATTAAAATAATATGAAGGACAACAGAAATACCAATAGCTTTTGGCAAATCAATATAAAAAGGAATATTTCTCGACAAACTCACAATTGTTGGAAAATGCTTTGAAAAAAATTAAAGGAAAATTATAGCTTAAATGAGAATGATTATCATCAGTAAACTCACATCAACTTCGTTATTGATTGAAAAGTTTTGGCAAAAAGGCTTCAGTTAACGAAAGAATCTTTCCATCTCTTTCCCACTCCGATTGTCGAACCCACAGAATTTCCTCATGGATGCAACTAAGTGATTTTAAACGTCTATATAAAATATCATCTGAATCACAGATTCGATACAAGAGTGAACGCCGATAAATTTGAGGGTCTTTAAATAAAATATTTGCAAGCGATTGTTGGCCAAGTGTTTTCAAACATACCCAGGCGTCTTCAAGGTCTATCACTTTTAATAGTGTCTTAGCATAAATCATGGACTCTTCATGACTTTTAATAAGTACTTCACGAATATAGTCTGTTTCTTTTTCTAAAACCAAGCCCTCATATATGACATCGACTTTGACATCATTAAATTCTTTTTTTATTCGTTCTGTTAAAGAACCATCTTCTGTTAACCACGAAAACTTATTACCCTCAACTGTTGGGGATGTTAGCCAAGTCATGCTAAACCTTCACTCTTTCATTTGCGAGACCTAGCCAGCGCTTTAAATGAAGATGTGAAGCTTCTGGATAATCTTCTAATAATTGGTCAGCTATCGTTTTAGCTTCCTCTAATAATTTAAAATCACGATTGAGGTTGGCAATGCGTAACATTGGTGCTCCACTCTGTCGAATCCCTAAAAACTCTCCAGGGCCTCTTATATTTAAATCTTCTTGTGCAATAATAAACCCATCCGTATTTTCAAAAATCACTTTGAGTCTTTGTCTTGCAATTTGAGATAATTTTTTTTGAAATAATAAGATACAGGTACTTTTGAGAAGACCACGTCCCACGCGACCGCGTAATTGATGTAACTGTGAAAGCCCCATGCGCTCTGCATTTTCAATCACCATTAGTGTTGCATTCGACACATCGACGCCCACTTCAATTACTGTGGTTGCGACTAATAATTGAATATCACCCTTCACAAAGTCAGCCATGACTTTTTGTTTTTCTGATGATTTCATACGTCCATGGACTAAGCCCACCCTCAAATCTTTAAAATGAGATTGCATATTTATATAGGTTTCTTCAGCAGTTTGAAGTTGTAACACTTCACTTTCTTCAATCAAAGGGCATACCCAATAAACTTGTGCTCCGGCATGACATACCTCATGTACTCTTTTTAAAATTTCGTCGCGTCGATCTTCTGAGAAAAGTTTTGTCACGATCGCTTCACGTCCTTTGGGTAATTCATCGATTACAGATACATCAAGATCTGCAAAATAACTCATGGAGAGTGTTCTTGGAATAGGTGTTGCACTCATCATGAGCTGATGAGGCTCAATCACTTTATTTAATTCACCTTTTTTTCTTAAAGCCAATCTTTGTTCAACACCAAATCGATGTTGTTCATCAATAATACTCAAGCCTAATGTTTTAAATATGACATGCTCTTGAAAAAGAGCGTGAGTTCCTACCACCATTTGTGCCTCGCCCGATTGCATCATATTTAAAGAAATCTCGCGATCTTTTTTGGATTGGCTACCTGTTAACCATGCCACTTTTATATCGAAAGGAGTCAACCAAGCATTAAGTTTTCGATAGTGTTGTTCCGCTAAAATTTCAGTAGGTGCCATAAAAGCAACTTGACTTCCATTCTCTATTACCTGAAGGGCTGCAATGGTTGCCACAACTGTTTTACCACTACCTACATCTCCTTGTAATAATCTTTGCATAGGATGATTTTTTTCAAGGTCATTTTTAATTTCTTGCATGACTTTTTTTTGCGCATCGGTTAAATCAAATTCGAGCTTATCAATAAAAATGGTCGTGAGTTTATTTTTGGCTTTAAATGGCATAGCTGTAAGTGCTCGCCTCATTAAATAATTAGATCTTAAAGATAATTGTTGCGCTAAAAATTCATCAAAGATAATTCTTTGATAAGGCTTACTTGTAAAAGCTTCATGATTTGCAACTTCTTTAAAATCTTTAGGGTAATGAATACTTTTTAAACTATCATAAAGATTGGGTAGGTGTAATTTTTCATACATCGAGGGTAAAAAGTAATCTTTTAAATAATTTTTTAAGTCAAAGTGATGAAATAATTTATTAATCGCATCTTTGATTGTTTTTTGCCCTACACCCGCAACCAAAGAATAAATTGGTGTGAGTGCTTCTGGTAATACATCACTTTCTCTTATCAACTTGCATTGGGGATGAATCATCTCAAAAGCAAATAGATTATGTCGCGCCTCCCCTAAAACACGAATATGTGTGCCTACAGCAAACATCTTCATTTGACTTGGATAGAAATTTAGGAATCTAAGCTGTAAGCTACCGGATGCATCTTTGACTTGTACAATCAGCATTTTTTTAGGCTTATAAAGAACATCTGCCATGATGACTTCAGCTTCTAATTGAGAAAGGACTCCCATTTGAATATCACGAATAGGTGTGATGATGGTTTCGTCGATATAGCGAATAGGAAGATATGTCACTAAACTAAATACATCTTCAATGCCCATTTTTTTGAGCTTATTTAATACTGAAGGCGAAAAAAGCTTGAGCTCGGAAAGAGAAGTCAGATCGAAGTACTCTTAAAATATTTTAAGTAACAACCACGCCATCAGCTTCGATAAGTGCGTTTCTTGGAAGTGATGCAACTCCAACCGCAGCTCTCGCTGGATAAGGCTGAGTAAAATATTCGCCCATAATGGTATTGACCATAGCAAAATGCGACAAATCAGTTAAATAAATATTAATTTTAATGATGTCACTTAATTGACCCCCAGCAGCCTCAACGACGGATCTTAAATTTTTAAACACCTGGTGAATTTGTGCCTCAATGCCTTCAACTAATTGCATAGATTGGGGGTCGAGTGGAATTTGGCCTGACAAATAAATCGTGTTACCTGTTTTGACAGCTTGTGAATATGTTCCAATCGCTTTAGGTGCATTTTTAGTTTGAATAATTTCTTTTGTCATTTTTTAAATCTTTCATGAATTTTAAATAAAGGTATTTCAAAAATTTTTCATCTTAACGCGATTAATTCTTGAAATATTATTAATCTTTCTTAGGTTTCGTATGAGTTCTGCCAAGTGAATACGATTATGCACTTGCACAATAAAATTCACATTTACAAAGTGTCCCCCATCCGATTCTTCAACATTGACATTATCAATATTTGAATCTGATTCTGCAATCACAGACGAAATCTTAGCAAGCATCCCACGCTCATTTAATACCATGATTTGTAAGTTTACTTTAAATAAACGATCTGGATTTGGATCCCATTCGACATCGAGCCATTTTTCAGGATCAAGTTTAAATTTACGAATTGCTGAGCAATCATGAGTATGAACAACAAGCCCTCTATCTTTATTAATGAATCCTAAAATAGGATCCCCTGGAATTGGGTGGCAACATGATGCTAATTGAATCGCCATACTTTCAGAACCTTTAATGGTGATGACATTCAATTGTTTTTGTTGGCCTTTGAGATGACCTGAACCTTCCATGAAGCCAACAAGCTGGTTTGCCACCATGACATTCATACGTTTGCCTAAACCAATTTCAGCCAAAATATCTTCCTTATTTTTAAGACCATAATCACTGATTAATTTTTTCCAATGAGATTCTTTGATGGATGAGGGATTAATATGTAAAGCCTTGAGAGCTTGATTTAGCATACCTGCACCAAGCCTTGAAGACTCCTCTGATTTAATAGATTTTAAATATTGTCTAATATGTGATCTTGCTTTGCCTGTAATGACAAAATTAAGCCATGCAGGATTGGGTTTAGCCAGGGGCGCTGTAATAATTTCAATACGATCGCCGTGATTCACTTCTGCTCGAAGAGGAACAAGTTCTTGATTATATTTTGCAGCCACACAACAATTCCCCACATCACTATGTACCGCATATGCAAAATCAACTGCAGTAGAGCCCTTGGGAAGAGTTAGAATTTTTCCTTTAGGAGTAAACACATAAACTTCATCAGGGAAAAGATCAACTTTTAAATGCTCTAAGAATTCGAGAGAATCTGGACTATCGGATTGTATTTCTAAAAGACGTTTTAACCACTGATGTGTCTGTTGTTGTAGTTCGGTTAAATTAGCGTCTTTAGTTTTGTAGAGCCAATGCGCTGCAACGCCTGCTTCTGCAAGTTCATGCATTTTTTCACTACGTATTTGAACTTCAATGGGTGTACCAAAGGGTCCAAATAAACTTGAATGTAACGATTGATAACCATTTGCTTTTGGAATCGCAATATAATCCTTGATTTTGCCTGGGAGAGGTTTATATAAGGCATGCAACGCCCCTAAGGCTAAATAAGTATCGCACTCCTCTTTTACAATAACTCTAAATGCATAAATATCATTAATCTGTGAAAATGACATGCCCTTTTCACTCATTTTTTTATAAACACTATAAGTATTTTTTTCACGTCCTGTGACTTCAGCGCTGATTTTCATCTCAATTAATTTTTGTTGAATAGCCACGGTAATTTTTGCAACAACTTCGCGACGATTCCCTCGAGAAGCTTTCATAGCTTGTTGAATGGCACGATAGCGCATAGGGTAAAGGTATTTAAAACTTAAATCTTCAAGCTCTTGATAAATGGTGTTTAAACCCAATCGATTTGCAATAGGTGCATAAATATCATGTGTTTCTTGTGCAATTCTTTTTTGTTTTTCGGGACTTAAAACTTCTAGGGTTTGCATATTATGAAGACGATCTGCGAGCTTCACTAAAATGACGCGAACATCATTCGCCATGGCCAATAACATTTTTCTAAAATTTTCAGCTTGTGCTTCAGTTGCATCTTGTAATTCAATTTTATCGAGCTTAGACAAACCGTCGACTAATTCAGATACTTGCTTACCAAATTTTTTTTCAATTTCTTTGCTTGTAATGGTTGTGTCTTCAACCACGTCGTGAAGAAGAGCTGCAAGAATGGTGGGGGCGTCAAGATGAAGTCTTGCTAAAGTGCAAGCTACCTCCACAGGATGAACAATATATGGCTCGCCACTTCGTCTCGATTGACCGTGATGCGCTTCGTCACTAAATCGATATGCCAGCCATATCTTTTGGATATCTTTGGGTTTTAAATAGACCTTGAGAAGAGTTGTTAGCTCGGACTCTTCATTATCGGCAGGCAGTAGAGGAAGGGGCGGTGCTTTTTGAGAATCCGCTTTATTAAAATGAGCGGTGCTAGCCATGGTATTTATTTTTTGAGGGCGTTGATATCCTAATTAAAGAATTAGTAGGATGTTTTTTTATTTAAAATCTCAAGGCCAACTTTACCCGCTGCAATTTCTCTTAGCGCTAATACTGTGGGTTTGTCTTTTAAACCATGTGTACTTACTAATGGTTCAGCTCCATTGGCTAGTTGTCTTGCCCGATATGCGGCAGCTAAAGTAAGTTTAAAGCGATTAGGAATCACCTCTAAACAGTCGTCTACTGTTATTCGTGCCATATTATTTCTCCAAATTTTAAATCAAGTTTTTAATTAAGGTACTATGTCGTACAAGCTGAATATGACATTTTAATCGGGTAGATCGAATAATTGCCATAAGATCTTGGAGTGCTAATTCAAAGTCATCATTGATTGTAACATAATCAAACTCATCTACATGGCTCATCTCTTCTCGAGCCACTGCAAGTCTTTGTGCAATCGTCTCTTCACTATCATGTCCGCGCTTATTTAATCTTTCAGCCAAAGTTTCCACAGAGGGCGGTAATACAAAAATTGAAACCGCTTCTTTAAATTGATTTTTAAGAGCTTGCGCCCCTTGCCAATCAATTTCTAGGATAACGTCTTTCTTTTGATTAAGAATTAACTGAACAGATTTTTTACTCGTGCCGTACATAGCCCCATGACACTCGGCAGATTCTAAAAACTCACCTTTTTTCTTCAAATCTATGAAGGTATCTTGATTAACAAAGTGATAATCTATGCCCTCTAATTCAGCTGGGCGGGCTTTTCGGGTCGTATGTGACACAGAAGCTTGAAGGTTCTTATCTTTATTTAATAATGCTTTTACAAGGGTTGTTTTGCCGGAACCGGACGCTGCTGCAATAATAAATAAATGGGCTTGGCTCATATCGATATTCTAATCATTATTATTCAATATTTTGAATTTGTTCGCGCATTTGCTCAATCAAAACTTTTAAATCGACAGAGATTTGTGAAGTTTTAGGTGATATAGATTTTGAACCTAAAGTATTCGCCTCACGATTGAGTTCTTGCATCATAAAGTCTAATTTTTTACCAATCATGCCATCCATTTTAAGTAAACGTCTTACTTCATCAATATGGGATGTAATTCGATTCAGTTCTTCGTCAATGTCCATCTTTTGTATAAAAATAAGAAACTCTTGTTTTAGTCGATCATCATCGATTGCAATCAATGCTTCTTTAAATTTATTTTCAATTTTAGTTTGATACTCTTTGATTAAAATAGGTAAGTTTTTTTTAGCCTCTCCTACCAGTACTTCAATTTCTTTTAATTTATCCAATAAAATCTTTTGTAATTTTTCCCCTTCACGGGCTTTTGATAACTGAATTTCTATCATAGCTTCTTTAAGATTTTTTTTAAGATCTTGCTCGAGTAAATTCATATCAACTGATTGATCGTGCATAATTTCAATCGTTTTTAGGATATCAAGGGTATTAATGGGTTGTACATGAGGAAAATATTTTGCAATTTCATCGACCGAATTTGCAAGCTGTTTTAATTTCATTGGGTCTACATTTTTAACATCAAGCGCGTGCGTTTTAGATTTGAAATAAATTCTACAATCCACTTTACCTCTTTTAACTTCCGCTGATATTAGATCGCGAATCATAGGTTCAAAAGATCTTAAAGACTCATCTAATTTCACTTGAAGCTCTAAATATCGATTATTCAGAGACCGAAATTCAAGGAGTAAATTACCTTGCTCAGTATCTGCTTCTATAAAAGAAAACCCGGTCATACTTAAGGCCATAAGTTTGTCCAACTCGATGTTTAAGCCTCATTTTATCAATCTATAGTTGCATTTGCGACTAAAACCTTTAAATGACAAGATATCAATCAATTAAAGCTGGCATATAATGTCGGCATCAATTGAGGAAGAAGATCATGAGATTAAATCAACGCGCTCACAACCAATTAAGACCGGTTGAAATTATTAGGCATTATACAAAACATGCGGAAGGTTCTGTCTTAGTTAAATTCGGTGATACCCAAGTTCTCTGCACTGCAAGTATCGACGAAAAAGTCCCTTCTTTTTTAAAGGGTCAAAACCAAGGTTGGATTACCGCCGAGTATGGCATGCTTCCAAGATCCACAGGATCTAGAATGGATCGTGAGGCCACGCGCGGAAAACAATCAGGTCGTACTCAAGAAATTCAACGTCTTATTGGACGTAGCTTAAGAGCAATTATTGATTTAAAAAAGCTCGGCGAACGCACCATTCAAATTGATTGTGATGTCATTCAAGCTGATGGGGGAACACGAACTGCAAGTATTACCGGTGCTTATGTCGCACTTCACGACGCTATTTCACACCTAACCAACCAAAAACTCATTACTGAATCACCACTGATTGATTCTGTCGCAGCAATATCTGTAGGACTTCACGAGGGAAAGCCATTATTAGATTTAGATTACAATGAAGATTCAAATTGCGATACAGACATGAATATTGTGATGACTGGTTCAGGTGGTTTCGTTGAAATTCAGGGGACTGCAGAAGGTAACCCTTTTTCTCGTGAAATGATGGATGTAATGTCTGACCTTGCCGCGAATGGCATAAAAGAGCTTATTCAATTACAAAAAAATGTTTTAAAGTAACTACATGAAGAATCAAATCGTCATTGCAACAAGCAATGCCAAAAAACTCATCGAAATTCGCTCGATCCTGAACGATATGAACTTTGAGATACTTCCGCAATCACACTTTAAAATTGATGCGACTGAAGAACCTTTTCATACATTCGTTGAAAATGCACTTATCAAAGCAAGGTATGCAAGTCGTTTATCAAACTTACCTGCTATTGCCGATGATTCAGGAATCTGCGTGGATGTCCTTGAAGGTAAACCTGGTGTCTTGTCAGCTAGATTTGCCGGAGACCCCTCATCAGATCAAAAAAATAACGAGAAACTTTTAAAAAGTTTAGAAAACGAATCAAATCGAAATGCTCATTACATCTGTGTGATTGTTTTTATTAAACATGAATTCGATCCAGAACCCATTATTACTGAAGGCATATGGCATGGGGAAATCTTAAGAGCCCCGCGAGGGTCTGGGGGTTTTGGCTATGACCCCTTATTTTTAGACCATATGACTGAAAAAGCTGTGGCAGAATTACCCTCACAAATTAAAAATCGAATTAGTCACCGGGGACAGGCATTAAATAAACTTAAATTAAAACTAAATCAAATGTATGGATAAATCAAAAAATAAATGGCCTACCTGGGTTCGCGATGATAAAACAATCGTGTCATGTGAAGAAAAAATTAAAGTTATGAAAGAAAACTTTAATGAATTAAAACAACTTTCTCAAGATGCAATTGAAGATGGGCTTTTGATGGAAGTATCTGAAAAACAAATGAAAGATACACTTCATCAAATGATTGATGATCTAATTAATCCTTATCTAAAAAATAAGTAAATTTAAATGGGTCAAATTTCAAGACTCGCTATGCCTCCCCCGCTTTCTCTTTATGTCCACATTCCTTGGTGTATAAAAAAATGCCCTTACTGTGATTTTAATTCACACGAGCATAAAGGAAATGAAAATTTAACCGACATAGAGTCCCTTTATGTCGATGCACTCATTAGAGATCTTGAATATTCATTGCCTAAAATTTGGGGCAGAAAAATCTATTCTATTTTTTTTGGTGGTGGCACTCCAAGTCTTTTTAGTGGAAAAGCTATTAAAAAAATTCTAAGTCAAGTGAATGCGCTCACACCCATTTTATATGATGCAGAAATTACACTTGAAGCCAACCCAGGTGCGGTTGATGCTCTTCATTTCGAAGGCTATAAGGAAGCAGGGGTGACAAGGATATCTCTTGGTATTCAGTCATTTAATGATAGGCATCTTCAGTCACTAGGTCGCATCCATAATAGTCAAGACGCTAAAAAGGGTATTGAAATTGCAATGCGTTATTTTGATGAAATAAATTTAGATTTAATGTATGCATTACCACATCAGACAGTAAATGAAGCCATTGATGATGCGAATACTGCAACTTCTTTTAATACGCAGCATTTATCTTTTTATCACCTTACAATTGAACCAAACACATTTTTTTTTAAGCACCCCCCTCAATTGCCTCTAGAAGATGACAGTTCACTCATGCAAGAAACCATTGAAACTATTTTAAGTCAGCAGGGTTATCAACATTATGAAACCTCTGCTTTTGCAAAACCTAAATCACAATGCCAACATAATCTTAATTATTGGCAATTTGGTGATTATTTAGGTATAGGTGCAGGTGCGCACAGCAAACTCACATTTCACGACAAGATAACACGTGAAAGTCGGTATAAAAATCCAAAGCAATATATGGAAAAAATAAACACACAAAATATGATTGAAGCAGAAACAATTGTTTTAGAGAAAGATTTAGCTTTTGAGTTTATGATGAATCACTTGCGTCTTATTGATGGTTTTTCAATCAATAGCTTTCAAGAAAAGACAGGTCTTAATATTTCGACCATTGATAAAGAACTTAAAACTGCTATAAACAAAAAATTAATAAGTATGGATCAGACCATTATTAAACCAACACTTTTAGGCCAACGTTTTTTAAATGACCTACTAAGTATTTTTTTAAAGTAAAATAAGGTATGAAATTTAATAAAATCAACAGCGAACTCACAGTTTCAGATCAAATCATGATCGATGATTTGAAAACAATTCAGTCGCAAGGCTATAAAACGATTTTTTGTAACCGTCCTGATCAAGAATCTGAAGATCAGATTGATTTTGCAGCCATTGAGAAAGAAGCGCAAAAATTAGGGTTGCAATCTATTCATCAGCCTGTGATTGGAAGTCAAATTTCTGATAATGATATTCTTCAGTTTAGGAACTATTTTGAAGTGGCTCAAAAACCAATTTTTGCCTATTGTCGAACTGGAACTCGATGCTCAGCACTTTGGGCTTTGTCCCAGGCAAAATCGCTATCCATTGAGGAAATTTTAAGTAAAACTATGAATGCAGGCTATGACCTTTCTTTACTAAAAGATCGTCTTTACTCCCTCAAGTAGCTTTCTTAAATGAATGCATCCAAGCAATATCTCAGTATTTACGACCACAGCCGTGAATTAAGTGGTCTTAAATATATTTATTCTGTTGTTTCAAGGCGAGCTGGTGGACTGTCTATAGGTATTAACTTAAATGTAAACAGCGCATGTAACTGGCAATGTATATATTGCGAAGTACCGAATCTAACCCGTGGCTCACCCCCGCCAATTGAATTAAATGTACTCGAAAATGAATTACGTTTTTTTCTGCACGAAATCATGCATGGCGATTACATGGTTGATAATGTGGCGGAAGAAGACCGTCATTTAAAAGATATAGCTTTTTCAGGAAATGGTGAGCCTACAAGTGCTGAGGAGTTTTTAGAGACAATTTTAATTGTTAAAAACCTTGTTGATGAATTTAAACTGCTAAACAAAATTAAAATTCGTTTGATTACAAATGGTAGTTTAATTCATAAGAAATCAGTCCTTGAAGCTATTAAAGTACTTGCAAAAATAAATGGTGAAGTTTGGTTTAAAGTCGACGCTGCTTCGGAAGAAAGTATTCAGAAAATTAATCAAGTTAATTTAAAAACTGAACAAATCATTGACAGACTAAAACTCTGCAGTGAAATTTGCCCTACCTTTGTTCAAACGTGTATTTTTACTATTGATAATAAAGAGCCTACTCAAAAAGAGATAGATGCATATATTAACCTAGTTAAAAAGGCTAAAAAAAATATCAAGGGCGTACTTTTATATGGAATCGCAAGGCCATCGATGCAACCAATGGCAGGCCGTCTTGGTAGGATAAGTATTGATGTCTTAAAAAACATTGCGGAACAGCTTAAAAATAATGGTGTAGTATCAACAGTTAGTTATTAAATCTTTATAACTTCGGAAATTGATGATGATCGAGTGGACTTTCATAATTAAAACGACTATCGCTATGATAGCTATTGTTGATCCGCCTGGATGTTTACCCATTTATTTGAGTTTAACTGGTCAACATAAAAAAATTAATAAAAAAAATGTGGCTAGAATGACAGCTTGGACGGTCTTTATCATTCTTGTAGTTTCCCTTTTCTTAGGGGACAAAATTTTAAATATCTTTGGTATTACTATGCCAAGTTTTCAGATTTGTGGCGGAGTACTTCTTCTCATTATGGCGATATACATGATGTTAGGGCGTAATCAAATTATGGAGTCAACACAAAATAGTAAGTCAGAAAAAGAGTTGATTGCTTTTGTTCCCCTCAGCATTCCGCTTCTAGCCGGTCCGGGTGCTATCAGCAATATGATCATTGCTGCCCATCAAGCGCCTAATTTTTTAAATCAAACTTTTCTTGTACTGCCATGTATTTTTGTCTCGTTATCAATTTGGCTTACTTTGAGCTTTGCTGAAAATATTTCTAAAGTCATCGGTGCGGTAGGTACTAAAATTATCACTCGCGTTATGGGTTTACTTTTAGGTTCTATGGCAATTGAATTTATAACCCGAGGCATACTAGATATTATTGCGTAAGTTTTAATGAAACAAATTAGAAAGCTTAAATTACGTTCTCAAACCCATTATGCACTTTTTCGTGCTGACTTACCTTTTAAACCTAAAGTTGAAAAAGACAAAACTAAGTTTAAAAGGCAGTCCAAACATAAAGCAAAATTAGACTAATTATTTTTATTCTTTTTAGGTCCACATGCTGCCCAGCAAACCATTTTGCCATCTTTAAAACCATAACGACTAATGATGAAAAGAATTGTAGCTAAAAAAACTTGTTGGAATATAAAAATAGGCACGTTAAAGCTTGTCATGCCATCATAGACACAGTGATATTCATATGCGGCTGTTGGTAGGTAAGAGAATGACAAAGCAAAAACTAATAAAGCTATTATATTGTAAGTACATTGTTTCATTTTTAAGTCCTTAATATAGAAAAAAGTCCAGTAATGTAAAAATTATAAATCTAATATATAGTATTTTAACTAGATTAAAATTTAAAGAGATATGTATGTCAAACGATCAGCATGCGCATCATTTTGAATCACATTTTACTTCTACGCAAATAGTTCGGGATGTCGTGATTGGTATGGCAGATGGACTCACAGTTCCGTTTGCACTAGCTGCAGGCTTATCAGCAGCTATAGATTCCTCAGCGATTATTGTAACAGCTGGACTAGCCGAAGTTGCAGCAGGGTCAATTGCAATGGGACTTGGCGGATATTTAGCCGGTAAAACAGATATTGAACATTATGATGCTGAGTTAAAGCGTGAAGCCTATGAAATCAAACATCTACGAGACCGTGAAATTTCAGAGGTTGAAGATATTCTGTCTGAATATGGGCTCAAAGGGAGTTCACTAAAATCGGTCGTAGAAGCCATCACATCTAAGCCTGAACGCTGGCTAAAATTCATGATGAAATTTGAATTAAATTTAGAAAGACCTGACCCAAAAAGAGCTATAGTAAGTGCCACGACTATTTCAATAGCTTATATTGTGGGCGGACTCATTCCTCTAACGCCCTACATCCTCATATCTGATGTTGGATCTGCACTAGAGATGTCTATAATTGTTACAAGTATTGCACTTATTCTTTTTGGCTGGATTAAAGGTCGCTTTACAGGAGTCAATCAAGGGCGTTCAGCTATGCAAACACTAGTGATTGGAGCCTTAGCTTCTTCGGCTGCTTTTGGCTTAGCCCATCTATTTTCGTGAGTAAATAATTATTTATTTACAATTGCAGCAATTCCACCCGTGTAATATGAGGCATTCCTTTTTCAGAGTAAAATGTAATCACATTTAAGGTACTTTTCTGCATCCATATTATTAAAGTTGGAGTTTCAGTTGTTAAGCCATTTCCTGCCATTAAGATCTATTTTGCTCTTCCCTTTTCTAATGCTTATCTTGGTTGGCTGCCATAAACCTCCTGAGCAAAGTGGCATACCACCTAATTTTGTAATGCCTGTAACCATGGTTGAAGCAATGCCCTTGAGTGTTCCTATTTCAGCTGAAGCAGTAGGCCAAACCGAAGGAGCTAAAGAAGTTGAAATTAGGCCTCGCGTTGGCGGTATTTTATTAAAACGAAAATACAATGAAGGCTCCGAAGTTAAGGCGGGTCAAACATTATTTAATATTGATCCTGTCCCATATAAAATAGCCTTAGATCAAGCACGTGCGCAATTCAATCAAAGCCTTGCTCGGGCTGAACAAGCGAAACGAGAGAAAAAACGTTTAGAAGGATTAATTGAATCTCAATCCATTAGTCAGCGAGAATTTGATAACGCAACATCCGATGAATCTATCAGTATCGCTGCTCTCTCGCAAAGTCTTGCAAATTTAAAACAAGCTGAACTTAATCTTTCTTATACTAACGTCACGGCTCCTGTAGATGGTATCTCAGGTCGTTTTCAATTCTCTGAAGGTGCCCTCATTTCTGCAAATACAAGTTTACTTACGACATTAGCTCAGGTGAACCCAATTTGGGTTCGCTTTAGTTTTTCAGATAATGAACTAAAAAAACTAGGGGGTGCATTAAATGAAAAAAATGTGGAGGAAGTTTCTATTATTCTTCCTGACGGAAATGAGTACACTAAAAAAGGAAAAATAAATTTTGCAGCGAGTGAAATTAATCCATCACTCGGCACTCAAGAACTTCGTGCCACATTTGAAAATAATGAACGTCAAATATTACCTGGTCAATTTGTTCGCGTTCGTGTAACCACAGGTAAAAAAGATGGTGTATTTTTATTGCCTCAATTAGCTATTCTTAATTCAGATCAAGGTAATTTTGTTTTTGTGGTCAATGAAAAAAATCAGGCTACACCTCGCCCTGTTATTACTGGTGAATGGAAAGGAAAAGACTGGGTTGTATTGGGTGGACTGCAATCAGGGGATAGAGTCATAATTGATAATCTTATTAAAGTTCGTCCGGGTATGTCTGTCACCCATATACCGAGCTTAAAAAAATAATGAGTAAATTTTTTATTATGCGGCCTATTTTTGCTGCGGTAATCTCAATCATTATTGTCTTGGCTGGTATTGCCGCTGCTCTTAAATTATCGATTGCACAGTACCCTCAAATTGCACCGCCGACAGTCGTTATTACAGCAAATTATCCAGGCGCTAGTGCTGAAACACTCTCTAAAACCGTAGCAGGTCCCATTGAAGAACAGTTAAGCGGTCTTGAAGGCCTTCTCTATTTTAATTCGAGCACAGATTCAAGCGGAACTCTTAATATCACTGTAACTTTTGAGATTGGTACAAATATTAATCAAGCCACTTTCAATGTAAGTAACCGTGTCAATATTGCAGCGCCACGATTACCTGAGATGGTAAGACGAACAGGTGTCATTGTTCGAAAAAAATCAAATGACATTCTTTTGGTGGTTATGCTCACATCAAAAAACAAACAATTTGATCCACTTTATTTAAGTAATTATGCAACGCTAAATGTTTTAGATGAAATCAAACGCGTCAAAGGCGTGGGTGATGCTAATATTTTTGGTGCCCGCGACTTCTCAATGCGAATCTGGCTTAAACCAGATCGCATGGCTCAACTTGGTATCACCACCAGTGATATTGCAACAGCCATTCAAAGCCAAAACGCACAGTATGCAGCCGGGAAAATTGGCGAAGAACCTTCTTTAAGTGATCAGCAGCTGATATACACGGTGAATGCAAAAGGTCGCTTACTCGACCCCGATCAATTTGGAAATATTATTGTTAGAGCTGGGGGTCCTAATGGCATCCTTTATCTCAAAGACATCGCGCGTATTGAATTGGGGGCTCAAACCTATGATATCAATACAACATTAAACGGCAAGCCTGGTGTGGGTATTCCTATTTTTCTTCAAACTGGAGCTAATGCGCTCGATACCGCGAAAGGTATTAAAGAGAAAATGGCTGAACTCAAAGAGCGCTTCCCAAAAGGTATGGATTTTGAAATACCTTATGACACAAGTAACTTTGTCAAAGCTTCTATGAAAGAAGTATTTATAACACTTGCTGAAGCAATGGTTCTTGTGGTGATTGTTGTATTTCTATTTTTACAAAACTGGCGTGCTACTCTAATTCCAATTATTGCTGTACCAATTTCACTTATAGGAACATTTGCAGGTTTATATCTTTTTGGTTTCTCAATAAATACACTCACACTTTTCGCGATGGTCTTATCCGTTGGTATCGTCGTAGATGATGCAATTGTTGTTCTAGAGAATATTGAGCGCCTCATGTCGGAAGAGAAGCTTTCTCCGATTAAAGCGGCTATTAAATCCATGGAGCAAGTTGCTGCTGCTGTCGTTGCGATTGTATTAGTATTATGTGCTGTATTTATTCCCGTCGCATTTATGGGGGGTATTGCAGGAGAGCTGTATCGCCAATTTGCAGTAACTGTAGCTATTGCTGTTGTCATTTCGGGAATTGTCGCTCTTACACTGACGCCTGCACTATGTGCAATAATCTTAAATCCAAATAATATCCACTCAAAGTTTTTTGATCGCTTTAATCATGTTTTTCATCGTTTAACTCATTTTTACATTAAGGTTGTCCGCAGCACTTTAAAACATCGTTTCATTGGTGGTATTGTATTTATTGGTATTGTCTTAGCCTCAGTTTTCCTTTTTAAAACTACACCTACAAGTTTTATTCCTTCCGAAGATCAAGGTTATGTCATTACAGCGGTAGTCCTTCCTGATGGCGCAACAATTAATCGTACTTCCAAAACAACTGAAGCCGTTCGCTCTGCGATTGCTGCTGACCCTGCAAGCACTTTCCAATTCGCTGTCAATGGCTATGACCTCATTGGTGGGGGGAACAAGTCAAACGTAGCCACTATATTTGTAAGGTTAAAAGATTGGGCAGAACGTAAAAGCTCTGCGAGTGACATTGTCAAAAAACTTTTCGGTATCGGCATGATGCAGCCTGATGGTCTGGCAATTGCATTTAATCCACCTTCTATTCGAGGCTTAGGTAGCTCAGGTAGTATGGAAATTTATATTCAAAGTCGCGCCGATACAAATCCATTGCATTTATTTGCTGCAATGAATTTATTTATTGAGGCGTTAAAGAAAGAACCTCGCCTTACAGGTATCAATTCATTTTTTCGACCTACAGTGCCCCAACTTTTTGTGGAGGTAGATGAAGCAAAAGCGATAAGCTTAGGTATTCCTGTCTCAAGCATTTATGACACCTTACAAAGTACCATGGGATCGCTTTACATCAATGACTTTAATAAATCAGGAAGAACTTATCGTGTTCAACTTCAAGCGGAAGCATATTATAGGATGAAACCTGACGATTTAGGTAAAGTATATGTTCGTTCAAGTTCAGGCGTTATGGTTCCCCTTTCAGCAGTAAGCTCAGTAAATAGTATTTTAGGTGCTGAACAACTGGAACGTTTTAATGGGCTCCTCTCCGCAAAAGTATTAGCAGCTGGTGCTCCAGAAATTAGTTCGGGTGACGCAATTAAACTCGTTGAAAGAATTGCAAAGGAAAATCTACCTGATGGCTATCAAATGGCTTGGACAGGCCAAACTTATCAAGAAAAACGAACAGGCTCTGCAGCTCTCTTTGCATTTGGTTTTGCCATTATTATAGTTTTTTTAATTCTGGCAGCGCAGTTCGAAACATGGATTTTACCTCTCTCTGTAATTATGGCAGTCCCTTTTGCACTAACAGGAGCATTTATTGCAGTTACTATTCGTGCCATGCCAAATGATATTTATTTTCAGATTGGTTTAATTACTTTAATTGGTCTAGCCGCTAAAAATGCAATTCTAATTGTTGAATTTGCAAGTCAAAAAATGGAGGAGGGTATGCCCATTATGGAAGCAGCTCTCGAAGCAGCTCGACTTAGATTTAGACCCATTATAATGACCTCTATGGCATTTGTTTTTGGTATCGTTCCCTTATTAGTCGCCACGGGGGCTGGAGCTGCAGCTCGTCAATCGATGGGAACTGGAGTATTTGGAGGAATGATTTTTGCTACCTTTATTGCCACTATTTTTATTCCTCTATTTTTTGTTTGGCTAAATAAAAATCGTAAAGATCATATCAATACCCATTCAAATATTGTTAATAAAATTGAAGATTATGAAATCTAAAATAAATTATCTTCTGTTCACTATTTTTTTAATTGCAGGATGTACTTTGATTGGGCCAGACTATAAACGTCCTGAAACAGATATTCCTCAAACTTTTCGTAACCAGATAAATCAAGAAAATAATCTTACTGATTTAAATATGTGGTGGAAACATTATCAAGATCCTGTATTAAACGATCTGATGGACAAAGCATTACTTAAAAACTTAGATATTAATGCAGCTATAGCTAAACTAGAAGAAGCAGATGCGTATCTGAGAGAAGTGGGAGCAGCACTCATACCGACTATTGATCTCACGTCCCAAGGTAATCGAACAAAAGCAACTGAATTTGGTGTGATTCCTTCAAGTCTTGCGAGGCCATATCGTAAAAATTTTAATATCCAACTAGGAACATCTTTTGAAATTGACTTTTGGGGAAGGTTACGTCGAGCAAAAGAATCAGCCAAAGCAGAATATGTTTCCTCACAATACTCAAAAGATACGGTGATATTAAGTTTGCAAAGTGTTTTAACAAGTAATTATTTATTACTTCGAAGTTTAGATTCACAAATTTTGATTTTAAAAAATAATGTTAAATACCGTGAAGAGAACTTAAGCTTAACAAAAAAACGTTTTGAAAGTGGTTTAGTTTCAACTCTAGATTATTATCAAGCAGAAACATTTTTAAATAATATTAAAGCGCAACTCAGTGATGTAAATCGTCAACGTGAAATTATTTTTAATCAACTTGTCCTTCTATCGGGAGATATGTATTTAAGTATTCCTGAAAATACACTTGATGGCGTAATAGTACCTCCAATCCCGCCTGCGAATCTTCCTTCAAAACTTTTAGAAGCCCGTCCTGATATTAAAGAAGCTGAACAAATGATGATTGCAGCTAATGCGAATATTGGTGTCGCAAAAGCAGCGCTTTTCCCAAATATTTCATTAACAGCAAACTTTGGCAGAGAAAGTATGGAGTTAAAAAATATTAACAAGCCTGGTGCAAACATATGGGGTTTAGGGCTTGGATTAACCTTGCCAATTTTCGATGCTGGTAAAGCTAGGGCTCGCATTGCTCAGGCTAATGCGAAACAAAAACAAGCTCTTAATTATTATGAATCTTCTATACAAAATGCTTTTAAAGAGGTAAATGATGCCCTCGCTGCTTTTAATGAATATACTGTGCAAGAAAACGATTTAAAGCTTTCACAAGAAGCGGCAAAAAAAGCAATGGATATTTCATCAAATCGTTATAAAGCAGGTTATTCAAGTTACTTAGAATACCTTGATGCTCAGCGAGTTTTTAATGACGCATCAATTGCATATATTCAGAAGAGGCAACTCAGACTTATAGCAAGTGTTGAATTATTTAAGTCACTAGGTGGTGGCTGGTCTATCAATTAAAACTATTTTCTACTTTAATCTTTGTTTTGCTTTATTTATAGATTTTTTAACTTGCTCGAATGATGTTCCACCAATATGGTTTTTAGATTTAATTGAACCTTCAAGTGTTAGGTGGCTATAAATATCATTTGAAATGACCTTACTAAATTTTTTCAATTCATCTAACTTAAGTTCAGATAAATTACATTTCTTTTTAATCGCTGCATTAACAACTTTTGCAACAATCTCATGGGCATCTTTAAATGCTATGCCCTTACTTACAAGATAATCAGCTAAATCTGTGGCAGTGGCATACCCTTTCAAAGCAGCTTCCTTCATATTTTTTTCATTAACTGTAATGCCCTTTAGCATATCTGCATAAATCGTCAATACATCTAAAAGTGTATTTGCTGTATCAAAAAGAGGTTCTTTATCCTCTTGATTGTCTTTGTTGTATGCAAGTGGTTGTGCTTTCATCAGCATAAGGAGTCCCATCAAATGGCCAGTCACTCTTCCTGTTTTGCCTCTGACTAACTCAGGGACATCTGGATTCTTTTTTTGCGGCATGATAGATGAACCTGTACAAAATCTATCGGCAATTTCAACAAAACCAATCATGGCGCTCGACCATATAATGAGTTCTTCTGAGAACCTCGATAAATGCGTCATGAGTAAAGATCCAGCAAAAGTAAATTCAATTGCAAAATCTCTATCAGAAACTGCATCTAAAGAGTTTTCACACACATCTGCAAATTTCAGTTTTTTAGCAACCCTATATCTATCAATGGGATAACCTGTGCCTGCAAGAGCAGCGGACCCCAGGGGTAAATGATTCATTCTCTTTCTGGCGTCTTCAAATCTTGTAAGATCTCTTTGTAACATTTCATAATAAGCCATCAAATGATGACCGAAAGTTACAGGTTGCGCGACCTGAAGATGAGTAAATCCTGGCATGATCGTTTTTTGATGTTTATCTGCTAATTGAACAATAGACAGCTGAAGTAATCTAATCTTTTGAATAATTTCGTCTATCACAGCTCTTAGCCACAATTTCAAGTCTGTTGCGACTTGATCATTTCGTGACCTGCCTGTATGAAGTTTTTTACCTGCGTCACCGACTTTGTCTATTAGTCTTTTTTCTATGTTTGAATGCACGTCCTCTAAATCAGTAGACCATTTAAAATTACCTGCTAAAATTTCTTTTTGAATACTTTTTAAACCACTTTGAATCGCTTTTAAATCTTTCTGTGTAATAATTTTTTGTGCAGCTAACATTTCAGCGTGAGCCAATGAACCATCAATATCATAAAGTGCTAATTTATGATCAAAACCTATAGAAGCGGTAAATCTTTTGACGAGTTCTGTCACAGGCTCATTAAATCTGCCTGACCAATTTCCTTTTTTTGTATCATTTTTAGCCATAAATGAAAGTATATGCTAAAGCTTATGATTTTCTAAATTTTCAATAGCTTTGCCTATGATAAAATGACATATTCGTTAAATTTTCAATTATGGCTCAACCTAAACATATAACCATCGCAACTCGCGAAAGTACACTCGCAATTTGCCAAGCCGAATATATAAAGTCACAACTTTTATCTTTTTATCCAAGATTAGAAGTGACTATTCTCGGCATGACAACACAAGGAGATGAAACACTAAATAAATCACTTTCTAAAATTGGTGGCAAAGGACTTTTTATTAAAGAATTAGAAGTTGCACTTCAAAATAAAGAAGCTGATATTGCAGTGCATTCACTTAAAGATTTACCTATGAATTTAAATGAAGAATTCATGATTGCAGCCATAAGTAAACGAGAGGATGCAAGAGATGCC
>SYKG01000047.1 GCA_005797835.1 Methylotenera sp. | reverse complement strand
AGGCAAGCAGCGCAATGCATCAACGAGCTGTTCAAGTATTTCAGTGTTTTTCATACAATAGAATTAGAAGGGTAACTTCATGCCAGGTGGTAACATATTTCCCATCTTAGCATTGGTAGTTTGTTCAATTTTTTGTAGCGCGTCATTAAAAGCCACTACTAAAAGATCTTCTAGAATTTCATGATCGTTCAATATAGAAGGATCAATTAATATTTTTTTTATTTGATGTTTACACGAGATACAGATTTTAACAAGTCCATTACTAGCAACGCCTTCAACATCTATAAGTCTAAGTTCATCTTGTGCTTTTTGCATATTAGCTTGCATCATTTGTGCTTGCTTCATTAAATTACCCATGCCACCTTTCATCATATTATGACCCCTTATAAAGATTGATTAGATTTAATACTCGATGGAATAATTTCAGCATTAAAATCTGTAAGTAATGATTGTACGAACTGATCTTTAATAATTGCAGCTTCAGTCTCTTTTATAAGCAATGAACGTTCCTCTTGTTTTTGCTTAAGTGGTGAATTATTTGCACCTTTTTGTAGAATTGCAAGTTTGATAGGTTGGTTAAAATATTCTGTCAAACTTGACTCTAATTTTATTTGATAGGTTTCATTCAGTAAATGTTTATGTTCATCTGCAATTGATAAAATTATTTCATTATTTTTGAAGCTTATAAGTTCTGATTGCTTTGCAAGGGCTTTTACTAAGCCTAACTTTAATTTATCAACAAGATCACCCCAATTCCCATTAAAGGAGGGTATTTCATTTCCCTCAATATCGTTAATTACACTTGTATCTTTAATTTTTTTTTTAAGAATTGTGGGGTCAGTGTAAAGTTCAGTAGATTTTGAAATTGTGTCGGGTTTAGCTGAATTATTCGGAAGTTCATTTCTGGTTTGAGTTATTGTTTCTGAAGGTATTGATTCTTGTAAAGCAAAAGAAAGCATTCTTAGAAATGTCATTGTAAAACCTGCAAATTCATCAGGAGCTAAATAAAGATCTCGCCTTCCTAAAATTATAATTTGATAGTAGAGTTGCAATTGCTCTGCACTTATTTTTTTTGTTAATGTGATAATTTGATCACGATCAAGATAGGATGCTTCTAAGCTTACTGGCATAGCTTGCGCCATACTGATAACTTGAATGAGATTAGCAAGATCATTCAGTGCTGAATCGAATGATAGATTTCTTTCATTCATTTGTTTTGCAATTTCAATAATTTTAGAGCCATCTTGATCAATTGCTGCATGCATTAAATTAAATAGGTAAGATTGATCTATCGAGCCCAACATTTTTCTAATCATAGCTTCCTCGATAAGCCCCCCGCAATAAGCAATACCTTGATCAAGAATTGATAACGCGTCACGCATACTCCCGTTTGCAGCTTTTGTAATTAAATAAATCGCATTTTTTTCAAACTTAATTGCTTCTTCTTTTAAAATTTTTTCTAAATATTCTGCAATAGAAGTAGATGGCATTTGCTTTAAATTAAATTGTAAACATCTCGATAACACAGTGACAGGAACTTTTTGTGGATCAGTAGTTGCTAAAATAAATTTGACATGCTGAGGAGGTTCTTCCAAGGTTTTCAACATTGCATTGAATGCACTTTTTGAAAGCATATGTACTTCGTCAATAATATATATTTTAAATTGGCCTTGAGTTGGGGCATATTGTGCGTTATCTAATAGATCTCGCATATTATCCACTTGCGTATTAGAAGCGGCATCAACTTCTATTAGGTCGACATAGCGACCTTGATCTATTTCAGAACACGCTGAACAGGTCCCACAGGGTGTTGAGGTAATACCTGTTTTACAATTAAGGCACTTCGTAAGAATTCTGGCTAATGTTGTTTTGCCGACTCCTCTTGTTCCTGTAAAAAGATAAGCATGGTGAAGTCTTTTTTGATCGAGTGCATTTTTAAGTGCTTGGACAACATGATCTTGACCGACGAGCGAATCAAAAGATCGAGGTCGGTATTTGCGGGCAAGAACTTGATAACTCATGAATAATTTTAAACCAATCAAAGTTAATAAGAGGCGAGCCAGACCCCCGGCACTTGCTTCTTTAGTTGTGGCTGCTTGCTTCCGCATCTGACCAGGTTGGCTAAATTACAATGCGGGGAGGCCCGCCATTATTATTTTAACTCAAGGAATGACCTTTTACCCACAGAGTTTTGCGGGATGTTGGCTTAAATAAGCCCATTCTTCATCACTATATAAACGTGATCGAATAATAAAGCGGATACCTGTTCCATTTTCCAGTGAGAATTGCCCACCATTTCCTGGAATGACATCAAGTGTGAGATGCGTATGTTCCCAGTAGGAAAATTGACTGGCTCCCATGTAAAAGTTGACACCATGGATAGTTCCTACTTCAACGTCTGAGCCGCCTAGATAAAATTCACTTTTAGGGTAGCACATGGGTGCACTCCCATCACAACACCCACCTGATTGATGGAATATGATGTCACCATATTTTTCACGAAGTGAATCAATTAATTTGTTTGCAGCTTCTGTAGTATCTATACGTGTAAAAGTTTTTTGCATAAATAAATAAGGCAAGACTAAGTCTTGCCTTTAATTTTAATTGTATTGAATTTTAAAAGAAACCAAGTTTGTTTTCACTATAACTTACTAAAAGATTCTTCGTTTGTTGGTAGTGATCAAGCATCATCTTATGCGTTTCGCGACCAATACCTGATTGTTTATAACCACCGAATGCAGCATGAGCAGGATAAGCATGGAAGCAATTAGTCCATACGCGACCTGCTTGAATACCTTTACCCATTCTGAATGCACAATTACCATTACGCGTCCAAACACCTGCGCCTAGGCCATAGAGAGTATCGTTCGCAATTTTAAGAGCTTCTGCTTCATCTTTAAAAGTTGTCACAGAAACAACGGGCCCAAAAATTTCTTCTTGGAAAATACGCATTTTGTTATGACCTTTAAATACTGTAGGTTCAATGTAATAACCATCTGCAAATTCACCACTTAATTTCTTTCGATTACCACCGATCAATATTTGAGCGCCTTCTTCTTGACCAATTTTCATATAGGACATAATTTTTTCAACTTGCTCACTCGAAGCTTGTGCACCAATCATCGTTGCCATATCAAGCGGATTGTCTTGTTTAATTGCTGCGACTCGTTTGAGGGCACGCTCTATAAATTTATCGTAAATAGATTCTTGAATAAGAGCACGTGAAGGGCAAGTACAAACTTCACCTTGATTAAGAGCAAACATAGTGAATCCTTCAAGCGCTTTATCAAAAAAGTTGTCATCTTTATCCATCACATCTTCAAAAAAGATGTTCGGCGATTTACCTCCAAGTTCTAATGTGACTGGAATGAGATTTTGT
>SYKG01000046.1 GCA_005797835.1 Methylotenera sp. | reverse complement strand
CGCCGAAATACCAGTTCCATTTAAAGGGACTGCGATCGCTCTTGTCACCGCTTCTATCATGAGCCTAGCATTTATGGGATTCTCAGGTTTAGATCGTTAATGATTACTGCAATTCTTGTTATGATTTTTCTCGCGGTCCTTTTAGGATTAGTATTAGGTTATTCTGCGATAAAATTCAAAGTAGATGGCGATCCTATGGTTGCAAGAATTGATGCCATTCTTCCCCAAACACAATGTGGTCAATGTGGATACCCTGGTTGCAAACCCTATGCCACAGCAATTGCGAAAGGTGAAGCCGATATCAACCAGTGCCCACCTGGAGGTGATACTGGTGCGAGAGCTTTAGCAGAATTGATGGGGGTAGAATTTAAACCACTCAATGAAGATCACGGCATTCAAAAACCAAAATCAGTCGCCTTAATTGATGAAGCAACTTGTATTGGATGTACCTTATGTATACAAGCGTGTCCAGTGGATGCTATTTTAGGGGCTGCAAAACAAATGCATACGATTATTATAAGCGAATGCACGGGTTGTGAATTATGTTTACCGCCATGTCCTGTTGATTGTATTTCGATGGAACCTGTTGTTGAAAATTCAGAGTCCTGGAAATGGAAATATCCTATATATAATATTCAAAAAACACAAAAGGCTTAGCGCATTCATTATGCAATTAAAAAATATTTTTAAATTTAATGGCGGCGTTCATCCAAACGAAAACAAAAAAATCTCTACTAGGCTTCCTATTACAAAACTCCCTATTCCAAAAAAAATAGTACTTCCCCTTCGGCAGCATGTTGGTCATGTAGCGAAACTAAAAGTTAAACCAGGAGATCATGTTTTAAAGGGTCAAATGATTGCTGAAGCAGATGGAAACGTTTCAGCCTCAATTCACGCCCCCACATCAGGGAAGGTCTTAAAAATTAGCGAGGAAATCATTCCTCATCCATCAGGATTGGCAGATTTTTGTGTCACAATTAAACCTGACTTCAAAGATACTTGGATTGAAAAAAAACCTATCCCTTGGAAAAAACTAGATAGTGCTCAATTAATAAGAGCGCTATTGCAATCAGGTATTGTAGGTTTAGGTGGCGCAGTATTTCCAACGCATATGAAATTTAAAATCAATCAAAATCAAGCTATCAATACCTTGGTCATTAACGCTGCAGAATGTGAACCATTTATCACTTGTGATGACATGTTTATGAGAGAGAGAGCAGATGAAATTATCCAAGGCACCCTTATTTCTCAAACCTTACTCCTCGCAAAAGAATGTGTGATTGGTATTGAAGATAATAAAGTTGAAGCCTATGAGGCATTAAAAAAAGCTGCGCAAGGGACATCTATTCAAATTAAAGTTGTTCCAACACTCTATCCAAGTGGTGATGCAAAAAGGCTTATTTATCTTTTAATGGGCTTAGAAGTTCCAAAAGAAAAACGCTCTATAGATTTAGGTATTCAAGTATTTAATGTAGCCACGGTAGCAGCTATTTATAGATATCTCGAGTTGGGTGAACCATCTATCAGTCGAGTGATCACGATCACTGGCACTGTTAAAACGCCAAGAAATTACGAGGTATTATTTGGAACACCTTTATCTGAATTAATCAGCGACGCAGGAGGTTCTTCAAATAAAACTAAAAAATTTATTATGGGTGGCCCTATGATGGGATTTGATTTACCGTCAATCCATGTTCCAGTGACAAAAGCAATGAATTGCGTCATCGAAAGTTCACCAGAGTTATTCCCTGCGCCAAAACCTGTCATGCCCTGTATTCGTTGTGCCCGATGCGCAGACGCATGTCCTGTTAGCTTGCAACCACAAGAACTATATTGGTTCTCAAAATCTTCTCAATTAGAAAAAGCAAAAGACTACAATTTATTCGATTGTATTGAATGTGGATGTTGCACCTATGTATGTCCAAGCAATATTCCACTAGTACAGTTTTATAGGTATGCCAAAAGTGAAATTATTTCCCAAGATAAAGCAAAAGAAGCTGCAGACACAGCTAGAGAAAGAAACGAATTTAGGCTTACAAGAATAGAAAGAGAGAAGAAAGAACGTGCAGAGAGGCATGCGCAAAAAGCATTAGGTGCTCAAGAACAAAAAGCAAATGACGAAAAAAAATCTACTATTGCTGCAGCTATGGAAAGAGTTAAACAAACTCAACAAGAAAATATAAAAAATTAATATGGATAATAGATCGCCCTACGTAGTAAATGCACCTTCAGTGAGTATGATTATGCTCAAAGTTTTGATCGCACTCATCCCTGGTATAGCGATATATGTTTATATATTTGGGCTAGGTGTCGTTATTAATATTTTCTTAGCATCTCTTACGGTTATATTGACTGAAAGTATAATTCTTTCTATAAGAAAACTACCTATCAAACCCTTTATCTTTGATGGAAGCGGGCTTGTCGCTGCATGGCTTCTTGCCTTGTCTGTGCCATCAATAGCGCCATGGTGGATTATCGTCTTAGGCACAGCTCTTTGTATTATTTTTGGTAAACATCTTTATGGTGGCCTTGGTTACAACTTATTTAATCCAGCTATGGTGGGATACGCTATCTTACTCATCTCGTTTCCTTCCATCATGACAAATTGGCAAATACCTTCAAGTCTTATGATTACTCATGTGGACTGGCTTGATCAAATTAAAATTATTTTTAATAACAACTTAATATCAAAAGATATGCTTGATGCAATGAGTTCTGCTACCCCTCTTGACTATATTAAGACTCAATTGACTTTAAATCAGTCATTAAACACAATCCAGCAAAACAAAATATTTGGCTTAGTGGGAGGAAAGGGACTTGAGTTAATTAATTTGGGTTACCTTGCTGGGGGTCTTTATTTACTTAAAGAGAAAATTATTTCATGGCATTTACCAGTGGCTTTTTTATCTACCTTATTTATAACAGCATTAATTTTTAATGTTTTAGCCCCGGATACATTCGTATCTCCACTTTTTCATATTATGAGTGGCGGAAGTATACTCTGCGCTTTCTTTATTATCACAGATCCAGTCAGCGGTCCTACAACTCCTCGAGGAAAAATCTATTTTGCTATGGCTATAGCATTATTAGTTTTTATTATTCGAATTTTTGGTGGTTATCCAGAAGGTATTGCGTTTGCTGTATTACTTTTAAATATCTGTGTGCCACTCATAGATAGCCTCACGCAACCAAGAATTTTTGGTCATAAATAAATATATGCTCATAGATTATTTTAAAAAAATATCAACCACAGTTGGTGCAATGATTATTTTTGCTTTATTAGCTTCAACTGCTTTAAGTATTTTCTATTTCATCACCAAATCTCCCATTGACGAAAGCGATGCTAAAGCAAAACGCTTATTTTTAAATCAAGTAATTCCAGCAAATCTCTATGATAATAATCTTGTAAAAGATACAATTTCTGTTGAACCTGATCCCCTCCTAGGCAATAAAAAAAATATTGACATCTATCGAGCAAAAAAAAATAATCAAGTGATTGCTGTCATTATTGAAGCTATCGCTCCTGATGGATATAGTGGTGAAATCAAAACACTTGTTGGTATTGATCAAGAAGATAAAGTATTAGGTGTGAGAGTGATTACTCACAGAGAAACGCCTGGCTTAGGAGATTACATTGAGATTGATAAAAGTCAGTGGATTAAGAATTTTGATCTAACTTCTTTAGCTAAAATGAATGCAAAACAGTGGGCTGTTAAAAAAGATGGGGGAGATTTTGACTACGTCTCTGGTGCTACAATTACTCCTCGTGCTGTCATTAAATCCACCTATAAGAGCCTTCTTTATACAAAAGAAAATAAAAAAAGGTTATTTGCATTATGAGTGATATTAAAAAAATTGCATTAGATGGATTCTGGAAACAAAATCCTGGCGTGGTGCAACTTCTTGGACTTTGTCCAACTCTAGCCATTACAACTTCTATGATTAATGGTATAAGTCTTGGCATCGCAACAGCGCTTGTCATGGCGATATCAAATGCTTCAGTATCACCCATCCGGAAATTGATCCCGACTGAAATTAGGGTACCAGTTTTTATCCTTATCATAGCTTCTTTAGTCACCATCATTGATTTCAGTATGCATGCTTTTATTGAGCCACTTTATAAAGCCCTAGGTATTTTTATTCCTCTCATCGTCACTAATTGCATTGTATTAGCTCGTGTTGAATCATTTGCAGCAAAGAATGCTACAACACCTTCATTTTTTGATGGTCTTTTTATGGGTCTTGGCTTAGCTATAGTATTAGCTCTCCTTGGCGGATTAAGAGAATTCTTTGGAAAAGGTACTTTACTCTCTGGAATTGATCTTATTTTAGGGCCTTCAGCCAATAATTTAGTTATCCATTTTTTTAGTGATTACAGAGGCTTCCTATTGGCAATCCTTCCTCCTGGAGCCTTTATTGTTCTTGCTTGTCTCATTGCATTAAAAAATCGTATTGAATTACGCTGACTAGTTTTGCATGAATCCTCAGAAGCGATTTAAAATTTTTGAAGCGCTATCAAGGGCTTCACCCCACCCCTCGACTGAACTCATTTACCAAACACCCTTTCAACTCCTCATAGCAGTTATTTTATCTGCACAGGCCACAGATAAATCAGTCAATAAAGCCACCTTATTCCTATTTAATAAAGCATCCAACGCAAAAAAACTAGCTCAAATGAAATTAAAGGATATTGAATCTTCGATTAAAACAATCGGGCTATATAAAACAAAGGCAAAAAACATACTAGAAACTGCAAAGATTATTCAAACTAAATTTAAAGGTGATGTTCCTAATGATCGCTTATCGCTTGAGGCTCTGCCTGGTGTGGGAAGAAAAACTGCTAATGTTATTTTAAATACGATTTTTAATGAGCCAGCTATTGCTGTTGATACGCATATATTTCGAATTGCAAATCGAATTAATTTAGCGCCAGGGAAAAATGTATTACAAGTAGAAAAAAAATTAATGAAAGTAACACCAAAAGAGTTTCTAAAAGATGCACATCATCTATTAATTCTACATGGCAGATATACCTGCACTGCGCGACTACCAAAATGCAATAGCTGTATAGTTAATGAATTATGTGAGTACAAAAAAAAGCTATTAGTTAAGGCGAAATAAGATTGATCTGTCTTTGACATGCTAACTCAATAATCTCTTTTTTTTGTAGGTCACTTAATCTAATCCATTGAGAAATTTCTTTTTGACTTCTAAAGCATCCTTCGCAGAAGTGATGCTTTTCATTAATAAGGCACACGCCAATACAAGGAGATTCAATCAAAATAATCAGCTTTCTTAAATTATTCTAAAGTACCATGGCAATGTTTATATTTTTTATTACTTCCACATGGGCATGGATCATTTCTGCCAACTTTAGGTAAAGCATTCTCTGCATTATCTTTTTTTCTAGATGAATTTTTAACTTCATTTTTATTTTTGTCATCAATCTCATCGACTTCAGCTTCATTCTTAATTTTAACAATCATGGTGATACGCGTGACTTCAGTTTTAACTGTATCTAGGAGATATCCGAATAATTCAAAAGCCTCTTTTTTATATTCTTGCTTCGGATTTTTTTGTGCATAAGAACGTAAATGTATGCCTTGTCTTAAGTGATCAAGGGATGATAAGTGATCTCTCCAATGGTGATCAATACATTGTAACATCACTGTTTTCTCAAAATGTCGAATAACATCTTTACCAACTAAGGATTCTTTCTCATGATATTGCTTGTTGGCAAGACTAATAACTCTCTCATAAATCTCTTCTATATCAATTTGAGGTTCTTTATCAACCCATGCTTTGATAGGAATATTTAAGCCATAATCAGAAAATAAAATTTTCTCCAGCGAAGGAATATCCCACATATCTTCCATACTGCCTGAAGGAATATGAATTGACATGAGATCACGAAGAACATCCTCTCTCATTGCTGTAATTGTCTCTGCTGTTTGGTCTGAATCAAGTAATTCATTCCTTTGTTCATAAATCACTTTTCTTTGATCATTTGCAACATCATCAAATTCAAGTAGCTGTTTTCTTATATCAAAGTTACGACCTTCTACTTTTCTTTGTGCATTTTCAATTGCTTTTGTCACCCATGAATGCTCAATAGCCTCGCCTTCTGGCATTTTTAGCTTTTCCATAATGGCTGAGACGCGATCAGAAGCAAATATTCTTAAAAGTGAATCTTCCAATGATAGATAGAAACGGCTAGATCCTGGATCCCCTTGTCTTCCTGCCCGGCCTCTTAATTGATTATCTACACGTCTTGATTCATGTCTTTCAGTGCCGATAATATGAAGACCGCCTGCTTTAACCACTAAGCTGTTTTGTTCTTTCCATGCATCTCTAATGTCTTTAATTTCTTTTTCTTTTTTACTTTCGGTTAACT
>SYKG01000045.1 GCA_005797835.1 Methylotenera sp. | reverse complement strand
GAACAAACGGTTGGGACTTGAGCGTCCTCTTCAGGAGTTAAATGGTACAAGTCTTTTGTCGCAGGATCCCCAGGGTGGATCTTATTTTGAACACCATCTAAACCGGCCATCATAAGCGCACTGAAAGCAAGGTAGGGATTCGCTATAGGGTCTGGGAAGCGCGCTTCGATGCGACGGGCTTTATCGCCTTCCACAAAAGGAATACGAATCGATGCTGAACGGTTCTTCGCAGAATAAGCTAATTTTACTGGGGCCTCAAAGCCTGGCACTAAACGTTTGTATGAGTTTGTGCCAGGATTAGTAATTGCATTTAATGCGCGAGCGTGTTTAATGACGCCCCCAATGTAGAACAGGGCAAATTCACTTAAGCCTGCATAACCCGAGCCTGCAAATAAGTTTTTACCATCTTTCCAAATCGATTGGTGTACATGCATACCTGACCCGTTATCACCTAAGATAGGTTTTGGCATGAATGTAGCTGTTTTGCCATAGTTATGGGCGGTGTTTAACACCACATATTTGAGAAGTTGAGTCCAATCTGCGCGTTGTGTGAGTGTGCTAAATTTAGTACCGATTTCACATTGACCTGCGGTCGCCACCTCATGATGGTGCACCTCAACTGGAACCCCCATCGCTTCAAGTGTGATCGTCATTGCCGAACGCACATCCTGAAGAGAATCCACAGGGGGTACTGGGAAGTAACCACCTTTGATTCCTGGTCGATGGCCCACATTCCCACCCTCGTGCTGGGTTGCAGAATCCCAGGCGCCTTCTTCTGAATTAATCTTGACATGACAACCGTCCATGCCCTGAGACCATGTGATGGAATCAAAAATAAAGAACTCAGGCTCTGGTCCAAAGTAAGCGGCATCGCCTAGACCGGTAGATTTTAAGTAAGCTTCAGCACGACGAGCTAAGCTTCGTGGGCAACGCTCATATCCCTTGCCATCGGTTGGGTCCACCACATCACAGGTAAGGATGAGGGTTGACTCTTCCATGAATGGATCGATATTAGCCGTTTCTGGATCTGGCATGAGCAACATGTCAGAGGCTTGAATGCCTTTCCAACCCGAAATTGATGAGCCATCGAATGCGTGACCTTGTTTAAATTTATTTTCATCAAAAGCTGAGACAGGCACGCTGACGTGCTGTTCTTTGCCTCGCGTATCCGTGAATCTGAAGTCCACGAATTTAACGTTGTTATCTTTAATCTTTTTCATTACATCAGCGATTGCCATTTCATTCTCCTAAAAGCGTCAATTTTGATTCATTCTGAAATTTATTAATACATTCCAACATATTAATAGTAAGCACAAATTGTGCCAATCAAATAATGTTGTAAAACTGTATTATTACTCATTTTTTTAAAGGAAATTATTCAAAATTGCACCATAAAAATGCATATTTCATATTTATTCACTTTATATAGTGCATTGGTGCTGCGGATGGAAGTTTTTTAAAAAACACTTATACTCAAAACCTTAATCAAATCATTGTAATAAAGCGCCATGACTGAAGTCAAAAAATATTTTGCTGTGATTGGTAATCCTATTCATCATAGCCTTTCCCCTCAAATCCACGCAACGTTTGCTAAAGAAGCAGGGCTTCTTATCGATTACGAAGCAGTATTATCTCCACTTGATCAATTTAAACAGATAACGGAAATACTCATCTCACAGAAATTAAGTGGGGCTAACGTCACATTGCCCTTTAAAAAAGAGGCCTATCAACTGGCAACGACACATTCGAATCACGCCAGAATCGCTGAAGCTGTAAATACACTTGAATTCAGAGATGATGAAATTATTGGGTATAACACTGACGGTATAGGATTGGTTAGAGATCTAGCGCAAAATATTAAAATAAATTTAACACATAAGAAAATTTTACTTATAGGGGCTGGTGGGGCTGCCGAGGGTGTGATTTTTTCCATCTTAGAAAAAAAACCAATCGATCTCACACTGACTAATCGAACGATTGAAAAATTAATCGCTATTAAAAATAGAATGCATGGGTATGCTCAAAATCTTCATGTGAATTTAAATATGATTGAAATAGCAAAAATACCCCATCAATATTTTGACATCATCATCAATGCAACCTCATCAAGCTTAAATGAGGCTGACCTCTATATAGATAACAAAGTCTTTCATGAAAAATGTTTAGCCTATGACATGATGTATGGAAAAGAAACACCATTTATCAGACAAGCAAAATCACAACAAGCCAAAACAACAGATGGTATAGGTATGTTGGTCGAACAAGCAGCAGAATCTTTTTTTATCTGGCATCACATCAAACCTCAAACAAAATCAGTCATTGAATCTTTAAGAACAAAATAATTGCCTCAAAGATTAAAAAATTTATTGTGGGTGAACCGATCCTTTAAAGGAAAAATTTTATCACTCTTATTTCTTTTATTTTGTTTCTATCAGCTTTGGATTTTGCTGCATATTATTTTATGGACAATGGTGAATCCAGGGGAGAGTGCATTTATGGAAACAAGGCTTGAGGATCTGAAAGAGAAGAATGAAAAAGCTACCCTCCGTCATCAGTGGGTGAATTACAACCAAATCTCCATTCATATTAAACAAGCAGTGATTGCAGCTGAAGATGCTAAATTTATCGATCATGAGGGTTTTGATTGGGAAGGAATCGAGAAAGCTTACGAAAAAAATAAACGGCATAAAAAAATTATGGCAGGGGGTTCCACCATCAGTCAGCAACTTGCTAAAAATTTATTTTTATCTAATCAAAGAACCCCCTGGAGAAAATTTGAGGAAACTATAATCACTATGATGCTTGAAAAGATTTTAAGTAAAAAAAGAATTTTAGAAATTTATTTGAACGTGATTGAGTGGGGGAATAATGTTTACGGGATTGAGGCTGCATCCCTTCATTATTTTGCTTCTCACGCAAAGGACTTAAATAGTTTCCAATCAGCCAAATTAGCCTCCATGATTCCTAACCCCAAATATTATGAACGTCACCAAGATACTTCAAAAATAATCGATCGAAGTGAGATTATCTTATCTCGTATGAATGGTATTAAGATACCTTAATTTTTTTCATGACTTATTTCAAATAAGGCTTTAAATATTTACCGGTGTAACTCTTCTTATTATTAGCAACGTCAAAGGGGGTGCCCTCTGCAATTATTTCACCACCCCCATCACCACCCTCAGGGCCTAAATCAATAATCCAATCTGATGTTTTAATGACATCTAAATTATGTTCGATGATGACAACGGTATTGCCTGCATCGCGCAGTTTGTGCATCACATCAAGTAAAAGTTGAATATCTGCAAAGTGAAGTCCTGTCGTCGGCTCATCTAAGATATAAAGTGTTCTTCCTGTATCTCGTTTTGAAAGTTCCAGCGCTAATTTGACACGTTGTGCTTCACCCCCTGAGAGGGTTGTCGCATTTTGCCCTAAGGTAATATAGCCTAGACCTACTTCCATGAGTGTACGTAATTTTTTTTCCACCGCAGGAATCGCATTAAAGAATTGATGTGCTTGTTCAACGGTCATGGATAACACATCGTGAATATTTTTACCCTTAAATTGAATCTCAAGCGTCTCACGGTTATAACGTTTTCCTTGGCAGATGTCACATGGCACATATACATCAGGTAAAAAATGCATTTCAACTTTAATGACACCGTCTCCCTCGCAAGCCTCGCATCGGCCACCTTTAACGTTAAATGAGAAACGACCTGGACCATAACCTCGATTTCGGCTTTCATTGAGCTGTGAAAAAAGTTCGCGCGTAGGTGTAAAGAGTCCTGTATAAGTTGCAGGGTTTGAGCGTGGCGTTCTCCCAATAGGACTCTGATCCACATCAACCACCTTATCAAAAAAATCTAACCCTTGGATCGAACTATGGACTGCAGGTTCGGTGTGGCTGCCATATAAATGATGGGCTACTGCACGATAAAGTGTGTCATTGATAAGTGAGGATTTACCACTACCTGAAACACCGGTAATGCAAGTGAGAAGACCAATCGGTAATTTTAAATGCACATTTTTTAAATTATTACCCTTGGCACCTTTTAACTCTAACCATTTTAAAGCGCGTGGTAAAACTCTCTTATTTTTATATTTAATTTCTCGACGACCACTGATGTATTGACCCGTAAGTGACTTAGGGTGTTTTGCGATCATCTTAGGCGTCCCCTCAGCGACGATATGGCCGCCATGTTCTCCTGCCCCTGGTCCTATATCAACGACATGGTCAGCAGCCATAATCGCATCTTGATCGTGTTCCACCACAATGACAGTATTGCCAAGATCACGTAATCTTTTCAGAGTTTCAAGTAAGCGATCGTTATCACGTTGATGAAGACCGATAGACGGTTCATCGAGCACATACATGACACCTGTAAGACCACTGCCAATTTGTGACGCCAACCGAATGCGTTGTGCTTCTCCCCCTGATAAAGTTTCAGCTGAACGCGACAAAGATAAATAATCTAAACCGACATTGACTAAAAATTTTAGACGGCTGGTAATTTCGTAAATAATTTTTTCGGCGATGGTTTTTTTAGCTCCCTTTAATTTGAGAGACTCAAAAAAATGTACACTTTCTTTTAAAGGAATATTACAAATTTCATGGATATTTTTTTTGCCGACTTTGACATGTCTTGCCTCAATTCTTAAACGCGAGCCCTCGCAAGATGGGCAGGGCTGCATATTCAAATATTTTGAAAGTTCGTCTCGGACGGTGACTGAGTCGGTTTCGTGATATCGACGTTTTAAATTATTTAGGATTCCTTCGAAGCTATGCATCTTTTTATTAATCTGACCACGTTCATTAATATAAGAAAAATTAATTTGTTCAGAACCACTACCATGTAAGATCACACCTTGAATTTTTTCTGGCAGTCCTTCAAAGGCGATTTCTAAATCAAATTCGTAATGCTCACTTAACGATTGCAAAAGCTGGAAATAAAATTGATTACGTTTATCCCAACCTTTGATAGCTCCTGAAGCTAGCGATAGGTGGGGAAATGCGACAACACGTTTTGGATCAAAGAAATTAATATTACCAATACCATCGCATTCGGGACAAGCTCCCATCGGATTATTGAATGAGAAAATACGGGGCTCCAATTCCTCTAGAGAATAATCACATAGAGGGCAGGCAAATTTAGCGGAGAAGAGGTGTGATTTATTGGTGTCTATTTCAACAGCAATCATTTTTCCGTCAGCAAGTTTTAACGCTGTTTCAGTTGACTCTGTAATACGCTGTTTAATTTCTGGATTAATTTTAATACGGTCTACTACGACATCGACTTGATGTTTTTTATTTTTAGTAAGTTTGGGTAAGGTATCTATTTCATAAATCTCCCCATCAATACGAAGACGAATAAAGCCCTGCGCTTTCAAATCTTCAAATAAGTCTTGCTGTTCCCCTTTTCGACTATTCACAATGGGAGCTAACAACATAATTTTTGTGTCATTGGGTAATGCGAGTAATGTATCCACCATCTCGGAAACTGTTTGTGATTGCAATGTAAGTGCATGTGTGGGACATTCAGGTTCGCCAGCTCTCGCATACAATAATCTTAAGTAGTCATGAATTTCCGTTACCGTGCCTACGGTAGACCTCGGATTATGTGATGTTGATTTTTGCTCGATGGAAATCGCAGGCGATAAACCCTCAATCAAATCGACATCTGGCTTATTCATGCGCTCTAAAAATTGACGGGCGTATGCAGATAAAGACTCCACGTAGCGACGCTGGCCTTCAGCATAGAGCGTATCAAACGCCAAGGATGATTTTCCAGAGCCTGATAAACCTGTAATCACAATTAATTTATTTCGTGGTAGATCGAGTGAAATATTTTTTAAATTATGAGTTCTTGCTCCGCGAATCTTAATCGTGTCCATACAACTTAAGTTTTTTTAAGGTAACCTGTTAATATACGAAATTATTCGAAAATAAGAAATATCTAATTCACTTTTATGAAGATAGATCACGGTATGACCCCTCTCGAGATTCGATCTAGTTTAAGTTTGGCATCGATCTATGGTT
>SYKG01000044.1 GCA_005797835.1 Methylotenera sp. | reverse complement strand
CGAGGGTTGGGGGTTCGAGACCCTCCTGGCCTGCCATTAAAAGAAAGAAGTATTAATGACAGATAAGTTAAAGATTGTTTTTTCATTCTTACTTTTTGTAGCTGGAATCGTTGGATATTATCTATTAGGTAACGAAGTCTTAGTGTTAAGAATACTCGTAATTCTTATTGGACTTGGGTGTGCAGGTATAGTTTTTTGGAAAACAGCACCTGGAGAAAAAACATTTGGATTTATTAACGAATCCATTATTGAAGCTAAAAGAGTTGTTTGGCCCACAAGGAAAGAAACAATACAAATGACAATCACTGTTTTTATTCTTGTTGCTGTCATGGCAGTTTTTTTAGCATTAGTAGATATAAGTTTCACATACATAATTAATTGGTTATTGGGACGGGGTTAGTAATGACGATGCGTTGGTATGCTGTGCAAGCTTTTTCTGGATATGAAAAGTTAGTTCAAAAAGGATTGTCTGAAAGAATTGAGCGATCGAATCTTCAAAATCTTTTTGGAGATATTTTAGTGCCAGTAGAAGAGGTTATTGAAATGAAAGCTGGCCAAAAAACACTAAGCGAAAGAAAGTTATACCCAGGATATGTTCTTGTCCAAATGGAAATGAATGACGAGAGTTGGCATTTAGTTAAAAGTACACCTAAGGTAACAGCTTTTATTGGTGGTAGCGCTCTTAAACCAACACCAATTAAAGATAAAGAAGTAGAAATTATTTTGCAGCGAATGGATGAAAGTAAAACGAATCCAACGCAAAAACTTACCTTTGAAAAAGGTGAATTAATTCGAGTTATTGATGGACCATTTAAAGAGTTCTCAGGAACAATTGAAGACATCAATTACGAAAAAAGTAAACTAAAAGTATCTGTGGTTATTTTTGGAAGAGCAACACCAGTTGAACTTGAGTTTGGGCAAGTAGAAAAAGAAGTTTAGTAGTAAAGCAGTAAAAATTAACTAGGGAGCTTTTTTAAAATAAAGCGTTTGTACCTAATTTAGGAGAACATAATGGCAAAGAAAATCGTTGGCTATATAAAGCTGCAAATCCCAGCTGGCAAAGCGAATCCAAGTCCCCCAGTGGGCCCTGCGCTAGGTCAAAGAGGCCTAAATATTATGGAGTTTTGTAAAGCATTCAATGCTGCAACACAAACTGTTGAACCGGGACTACCTATTCCTGTTGTGATTACAGCATTCGCAGACAAAAGTTTTACTTTTGTTATGAAAACGCCGCCAGCTTCAATTCTAATTAAAAAAGCTGCGAAATTAGAAAAGGGCTCGCCAAGACCACACACAGACAAAGTTGGAAAAATTACCAGAGCTCAAGCTGAAGCAATTGCTAAAACAAAAATGGCAGATCTTACAGCGGCTGACATGGATGCTGCAGTGAGAACAATTGCAGGCAGTGCCCGAAGTATGGGTATAGAAGTGGAGGGTGTTTAAGATGCCATTAAATAAAAGAATTACAACATTAAGATCTAAAGTTGACCGTGATAAATCTTATCCTGCGCAAGAAGGTCTTCAGCTCGTTAAAGAAACAGCAACAGCCAAGTTTGATGAGTCAGT
This sequence comes from Methylotenera sp., assembly GCA_005797835.1. Taxonomy (GTDB): domain Bacteria; phylum Pseudomonadota; class Gammaproteobacteria; order Burkholderiales; family Methylophilaceae; genus Methylopumilus. The sequence goes on along the minus strand of SYKG01000044.1, from coordinate 5,756 downwards.
AGATGCAGTTATTAATCTAGGGATTGATGCAAAAAAATCTGACCAACTTATTCGCGGCGCACTTGTCCTCCCAAACGGCACAGGTAAAACAACACGTGTGGCAGTATTTGCTCAAGGGGCTGCAGCCGAAGCTGCAAAGGCAGCAGGTGCAGATATTGTTGGTTTTGATGATCTTGTTGAAAAAATTAAAGGCGGCATGATGGATTTTGACGTTGTGATTGCAACGCCAGACGCGATGAAAGTTGTTGGTGCATTAGGGCAAGTCTTAGGTCCAAGAGGTTTGATGCCGAATCCAAAAGTGGGCACGGTAACGCCTGACACAGCTGCAGCAGTGAAGAATGCAAAAGGTGGGCAAGTTCAATATAGAACTGATAAGGGCGGTATCGTTCATTGCACTATTGGTCGGGCTTCCTTCTCTGTCGACCAATTAAAAGGTAATTTAGCGGCATTGATTGATGTAATTAATAAAGCTAAACCGCCCACAACTAAAGGTATTTTTGTAAAAAAATTATCGGTTTCCAGCACGATGGGAGCTGGGGTAAGAATTGATTCAACAAGTTTAGTGTAAGGAATAAAAAAAGTTTAAGCTTTTTTTAAAAAGAACTTTGGGTTCACTGTTATGAAAATATCAGTGAAGCTTTCAAAGACCGTAGGTGCTAACAAGTCTAATTCTAGTGATCTTTTGCTAGAGCCTACGCAGATGGCGGTACCCCTAAGGGATAGCATCCTGATAAAGGTCGCCGTAACGTTGGTATTAAGCTTACTTAATACTTAATTTAACGGAAGGAGAAGACCTTGAGTCTTAATCTTGAACAAAAAAAGGCAGTAGTTGCTGAAGTTAACAAGCAAATCGCAGGCGCTCAAGCAGTTGTCTTAGCTGAAAACCGTGGCATTGGTGTAAGCGAAATGACAGCTTTAAGAGTTCAAGCCAGAAAATCAGGAGTTTATCTTCGTGTCTTAAAGAACACTTTAGTTCGAAGAGCCGTAGATGGAACCGCATTCTCTGACTTAGCCCATGAAATGGTAGGTCCAATAGTGTATGGCATCTCAACTGATCCAGTTGCTGTTGCTAAAGTACTAAATGAATTTGCTAAATCAAATGACAAGTTTGTTATTAAATCAGGAGCAATGCCAAATAAGGTAATGAGCGCTTCAAATATTGAAGCACTTGCATCATTGCCAAGTCGTGAAGAGTTACTCGCAAAATTATTGGGAACAATGCAAGCACCGATTGCAAAATTTGTTCGTACGCTTAATGAGCTACCAACAAAATTTGTACGGGGCTTAGTGGCAGTAAGCGATCAAAAACCTACGTAACATTTAAACGGTTAATTTTTAATTTTTTATTAGGAGTATTAAATGGCTATCTCTAAAGCTGAAATTTTAGATGCAGTAAGTGCAATGTCGGTTCTTGATCTGTCAGAACTTATTAAAGATATGGAAGAAAAATTTGTTGTTTCTGCTGCTGCTGCTACTACTGCTGTTGCTGCTGTTGCTTCAGTACCTGCAACTGCTACTGCAGAAAAAACTGAGTTTACTGTAATGTTAACTGCCGCAGGCGAACAAAAAGTAAACGTCATTAAAGCTGTTCGTGAAATCACTGGTCTTGGATTAAAAGAAGCTAAAGATTTAGTCGACGGCGCACCTAAGGCAATTAAAGAAGGCGTTGCAAAAGCTTTAGCTGAAGAAGCACTTGCTAAATTAAAAGAAGCTGGCGCTTCAGCTGAACTTAAGTAATGCTAATTAGCATGGCTGATAGCTTGCTGTCAGCCTTTGCTATTTTATGTTTTAGATAATCTTTAGGTTAAAACTTATAAAAATTACACCAGGAGACGCAATGAGTTATTCCTTTACTGAAAAAAAACGTATTAGAAAAAGTTTTGCTAAAAGAGAGCGCGTTCAAGAGATCCCTTACTTGCTTACTATGCAGCTTGAGTCTTATGCAGCTTTTTTACAAAAGAATACGCATCCTGAAAAAAGACTCAATGAGGGTTTGCAGTCAACATTCAATTCAGTATTTCCCATCGTAAGTCATTCCGGTAATGCCCGCCTTGATTTTGTAACTTTCAACTTGGGAGAAGAAGCGTTTGATGTTAAAGAATGTCAACAACGCGGTCTAACATTTGGCGTTCCATTAAGAGTTAAAGTCCGTTTAACTCTCATGGATAAAGAAGCCTCAAAGCCAACAGTTAAAGAAATTAAAGAGCAAGAAGTATATATGGGTGAGATTCCACTTATGACTGATAATGGTTCATTTGTGATCAATGGGACTGAGCGAGTAATCGTATCGCAGCTCCACAGAAGTCCTGGTGTATTTTTTGAGCATGATCGGGGGAAAACGCATAGCTCAGGCAAGTTATTATTTTCTGCAAGAATTATTCCTTACCGAGGTTCTTGGTTAGATTTTGAGTTTGATCCTAAGGATTATCTATATTTCCGAGTTGATCGTCGTAGAAAAATGCCCGTTACGATTTTATTGAAAGCATTAGGTCATTCCCCGGAACAAATTCTAGAAACTTACTACGATTTCGATTCGTTTCATGTGAATTCAAAATCAATTGATTTTGAATTAGTTCCCGATCGCTTAAGAGGGGAAATTGCTAAATTTGATATTGCGGATAGAAGAGGTAATGTAATTGTTCAAAAAGATAAGCGTATTACTGTAAAACATATTCGAGATATGGAAAAAGCAGGCGTAAATAAGATTACGGTAAATAAAGATTTTGTTTTAGGCCGCAAGCTTGCAAAAGCAATCGTTGATAAAAATACAGCTGAAGTCATTACTAATGCAAATGATGAAATCACAGAGTCAGTATTGGATAAATTTATTGAAGTAGGTATAGGACAAATTCATACACTGTATTCAAATGATTTAGATCATGGGGATTATATTTCGCAAACACTAACTTCAGATGAGGTACCAGATCAATATAGCGCTAAAGTTGCTATTTACCGAATGATGAGACCTGGTGAACCTCCAACAGAAGATGCAGTTGAGGCTTTATTTAAAGGATTATTTTTCAACGAAGATCGATATGACTTATCTAATGTAGGTCGCATGAAGTTTAATCGAAGAGCACATCCAAAAGTATATGAGCAGCATGCAAATTGGCTTCAGAGATTTTATAAGCGCGTTGGCTCTCAAGGCGAAACTGGCGCACATATTTTGTCGAACGACGATATTTTAGCTGTTATTGGTGTTCTTATTGAATTACGAAATGGCCGTGGTGAAATAGACGATATTGACCATCTTGGTAATCGAAGAATTCGTTCTGTTGGAGAGCTTGTAGAAAATCAATTTAGAACAGGACTTGTTCGTGTTGAACGAGCTGTTAAGGAGAGATTAAGTCAAGCTGAAGCAGATAATTTAATGCCTCATGACTTAATAAATTCAAAACCTATCTCAAGCGCGATTAGAGAATTCTTTGGTTCATCACAATTATCTCAATTCATGGATCAAACCAACCCTTTGTCTGAGATTACGCATAAACGCAGAGTGTCAGCCTTGGGCCCTGGCGGTCTCACAAGAGAGCGTGCTGGCTTTGAGGTGCGTGACGTTCACTCAACTCATTATGGTCGAGTATGTCCAATCGAAACACCAGAAGGGCCAAACATTGGGCTGATTAACTCTCTTGCACTGTATGCAAGAACTAATCAATACGGATTCCTAGAAACGCCATATAGACGTGTTGAAAATGGAAAGGTCACTGCAAAAATAGATTATCTTTCTGCAATCGAAGAAAGTGAATTTGTGATTGCTCAGGCAAATACCGGAATTGATAATAAAGGATACTTTCAAGATGATTTAATTTCATGTCGTCATCGTAATGAATTTACGATGTCTTCTAGAGATCCTATTCAATATATGGACATTGCGCCTGCGCAGATTGTTTCTGTGGCAGCTGCATTAATTCCATTCCTTGAACATGACGATGCAAACCGTGCGCTTATGGGAGCAAATATGCAACGTCAAGCTGTGCCATGCTTAAGAGCAGAGAAAGCAGTTGTAGGTACAGGTATTGAAAGAACAGTAGCAACTGATTCTGGAACAACAGTTCAAGCTAAGCGAGGAGGATTTGTTGATTATGTTGATTCAAGACGTATTGTGATTCGCGTAAATGATAATGAAGCTTCAGATGGAGAAGTTGGGGTTGACATTTACAACTTAACTAAGTACACAAGATCAAACCAAAATACCAATATCAATCAAAAATCACTTGTAAGAATTGGTAATAAGATTGCAAGAGGTGATGTGATTGCTGATGGCGCATCTACAGATATGGGTGAATTAGCACTTGGTCAAAATATGCTTGTTGGTTTTATGCCCTGGAATGGTTATAACTTTGAGGATTCAATTTTAATTTCAGAGCGTGTAGTGGCTGAAGACCGATATACATCAATTCATATTGAAGAGTTATCTGTTGTATCAAGAGATACAAAATTAGGCCCTGAAGAAATTACTCGAGATATTTCAAACCTCTCTGAAAGAATGCTCGGAAGACTTGATGAGTCAGGTATTATTTATATTGGTGCTGAAGTTGAGTCGGGCGATGTGCTTGTAGGCAAAGTAACTCCAAAAGGGGAAACACAACTTACACCTGAAGAAAAACTTCTTAGAGCAATTTTTGGTGAAAAAGCTTCGGATGTGAAAGATACAAGTTTAAGAGTGCCATCAGGTATGTCAGGAACAATCATTGATGTTCAAGTATTTACTAGGGAAGGTATTGAGAGAGACTCAAGAGCACAGCAAATTATTGATGATCAACTAAAGCATTTTAAACAAGACTTGGCTGATCAATTAAGAATTGTTGAAAATGATACTTTTGGAAGAATTGAAAGATTACTTACAAATAAAGTTGCAACCGGTGGACCAAAAGGTTTGAAAAAAGGCGAAAAAGTCTCTAAAGATTTTCTAGCCTCAATTAATAGATACGATTGGTTTGGTATTCGTTTAGATAATGATGACGCATCAAAACAATTAGAAACGTTGAAAGATAATTTAGCAGTTGCTAAAGAACAATTCGATAAACGTTTTGAAGAGAAAAAACGAAAATTAACTCAAGGTGATGAGCTCCCTCCTGGCGTTCAAAAAATGGTAAAGGTTTACCTGGCTGTAAAACGAAGAATTCAGCCTGGCGACAAAATGGCTGGTCGTCATGGCAACAAAGGTGTTATCTCAAAAATTGCGCCTGTAGAAGATATGCCCCATATGGCTGATGGAACACCATTAGATATTGTATTGAATCCATTAGGTGTTCCTTCTCGAATGAATATCGGTCAAATTTTAGAAACTCATCTTGGATGGGCAGCGAAAGGTTTGGGTAATCGTATTGGAGAAATGTTAAAAGAAGAAGCAAGGACTTCCGAAGTTCGTAAATTTTTAGATCAAATTTATAATGATGCTTCAGGCAAAAAAGAAGATATTAAGTCATTGAATGATGATGAAGTATTAGAGCTTGCTCAGCATTTGAAAAATGGCGTTCCATTTGCTACATCAGTATTTGATGGCGCATCTGAGTCTGATATTAACTATATGTTAGATCTTGCTTACCCAGATAACGATCCAAAAACAGATCTCCTGCAATTTTCAGCACATAAAACGCAAGTTAAATTATTTGATGGGAGAACAGGTGAGGCATTTGAAAGACCTGTCACAGTAGGCTATATGCATGTGCTTAAATTACATCATTTAGTTGATGACAAAATGCATGCTCGTTCAACAGGACCATACTCTCTTGTAACGCAACAACCACTTG
>SYKG01000006.1 GCA_005797835.1 Methylotenera sp. | reverse complement strand
TAGTGACGAAAGTCGTGAGAGTTCGAGTCTCTCCGACGGCACCAAATTATGAAGATCATGAAGTTTTTTTAAGGAATCGTTGTGCTGGAAAATTATTTTCCAATTTTATTGTTCATTTGTGTAGGACTTGCGGTTGGTGCAGGGCCTCTTCTCATCGGTAGCATTCTCTCTACTAATAAACCTGATAGTGAAAAAAACTCTCCATACGAATGTGGTTTCGAAGCCTTTGAAGATGCACGTATGAAATTCGATGTACGATATTATCTTGTTGCCATTCTTTTTATTTTATTTGATCTTGAAATTACTTTTCTTTTCCCCTGGGCCGTTGTGATTCAGAAAATCGGCATCTTTGGATTTTTAGCCATGATGATTTTCTTAGCCATTTTAGTTGTTGGTTTTATTTATGAATGGAAGAAAGGAGCCCTTGATTGGGAGTAAATAATGAGCATTGAAGGCATTATGGATAAAGGTTTTGTTACTACAAATCTAGATACCCTTATTAACTATACAAGAACAGGCTCTCTATGGCCTATGACTTTTGGCCTTGCATGTTGCGCAGTTGAGATGATGCATGCTGGGGCAGCTCGATATGATCTAGATCGATTTGGTATTGTATTTAGGCCAAGCCCAAGGCAATCAGACGTTATGATCGTGGCGGGAACATTAGTTAATAAAATGGCACCCGCTTTAAGGAAAGTTTACGATCAAATGGCAGAGCCACGCTGGGTAATTTCGATGGGATCTTGCGCAAATGGGGGAGGTTACTATCATTATTCTTATTCAGTTGTTCGTGGTTGTGATCGTATTGTGCCAGTGGATGTCTATGTGCCTGGTTGTCCACCAACAGCTGAAGCTCTCATGTTCGGGATTATTCAGCTTCAAAATAAAATCAAACGGACCAATACAATTGCGCGTTAATCTATGAGCTCAGTCGAAACATTAAGTAAAGAAATAAAATCAATTTTTGGTAAAGAAGTAAGACACTTATCCATAAAGCATAATGAAGTCACAATCGAAGTAAAAATCAATGATCTCTTATCTACTTTAAATACTTTAAAAAAACATAAAGCCCTTCAATTTAAACAATTGATTGATCTTTGCGGTGTTGACTATAAAGAGTATGGTGAAGTTACTTGGACAAAACCACGCTTTGCAGTGGTTTATCATTTCTTATCGATTGAACTTAATCATCGTATTCGTGTAAGAACTTTTTCAAAAGAAGAAAATTTTCCGTTATTTCCATCGGTGGTTGATTTATGGCCAGCTGCAAACTGGTACGAGCGTGAGGCTTTTGATTTATTTGGATTTATGTTTACCGACCACCCTGATTTAAGACGCATCCTTACAGATTATGGATTTGTTGGCCATCCATTCCGTAAAGATTTCCCAATGATTGGTAAAGTTGAAATGCGTTATGACGATTTACAAAAACGTGTCATTTACCAACCAGTTTCAATTGAAGAAAGAAATAATGTACCTCGCATTATTCGTGAAGAGGGTTTTCACAATGGCTGAGATTAGAAACTACACCATGAATTTTGGCCCTCAACACCCTGCAGCTCATGGCGTGTTGCGTTTAGTATTAGAGCTTGATGGAGAAGTGATTCAACGAGCAGATCCTCACATTGGACTTCTTCATCGAGCTACAGAAAAGTTAGCTGAGAATAGAACTTACCTCCAAACTATTCCTTATATGGATCGTTTAGATTATGTATCTATGATGGCAAATGAACATGCTTATGTATTAGCTATTGAAAAATTATTGAATATAGAGGTTCCGCTTCGTGCTCAATATATTCGAGTGATGTTCGACGAAATTACGCGTATCTTAAATCATTTATTATGGTTAGGCGCGCACGCACTTGATGTTGGTGCTATGACTGTTTTTTTATATGCATTTCGTGAAAGAGAAGATCTCTTTGACTGTTATGAAGCAGCCTCGGGTGCCAGAATGCATGCAGCCTATTATCGCCCTGGCGGGGTATATCGTGACCTCCCTAATCAAATGCCTCAGTATGAATCCACTTTAAAAAATAAAAAAGAATTAGATGGGTTAAATCAAAATCGAAGTGGTTCACTGCTAGATTTCATTGAAGATTTTTCAAACCGTTTTCCGAAGTATGTAGACGAATATGAAACATTATTAACAGATAACCGTATTTGGAAGCAGCGCACAGTCGGCATTGGTGTTGTTGACGCTGATCGTGCAATAGCGCTTGGTATGACAGGCCCTATGTTGAGAGGCTCAGGCATTTCATGGGATTTAAGAAAAAAACAACCTTATGAGGTTTACGATCAAATTGATTTCGATATTCCTGTAGGTGTTAATGGTGATTGCTATGATCGATACCTTGTTCGAATTGAGGAATTTAGACAATCTAATCGGATTATTAAACAATGTGTGGATTGGTTGAAAAAAAATCCAGGCCCCGTAATCAGTCAAGATCATAAAGTAGCACCACCCCGTCGCGCTGCCATGAAAGAAGATATGGAAGCTATGATCCATCACTTTAAATTATTTACTGAAGGCTTCCATATTCCTGCAAGTGAAGCTTATGCAGCAGTTGAACACCCCAAAGGTGAGTTTGGTATCTATTTAATTTCTGATGGGGCAAATAAACCTTATCGTTTAAAAATACGTTCTCCAGGTTTTCCTCATTTAGCAGCTTTAGATGAAATGACGCGAGGTCATATGATCTCTGACTTGGTTGCCATTATTGGCACCCAAGATATCGTATTTGGTGAGATTGATCGGTAAAAAATGATTCACGCTGATGATATTAAATTAATTGATAAAGAATTAAAAAAATTTCCGGATAACCAAAAACAATCTGCAGTTATTTCTGCATTGCGTATTGTTCAGACGAGACATGGTTGGCTATCCTACGAACATATTTCTGATGTTGCGCATTATCTCGGTATGCCAGAAATTGCAGTGATGGAAGTTGCAACCTTCTATAACATGTTTAATTTAGAGCCGAAAGGGAAATATCAAATTACGGTATGTACAAATATTTCATGCATGTTAAGAAATTCAGATGAAATTGTTCATTATTTAGAAACGAAGTTAGGTATTAGTTTTGGAGAAGTGACTGAAGATAAAAAATTCTCACTTAAAGAGGGAGAGTGCATGGGGGCTTGTAGTGGCGCCCCTTTATTTTTAGTTAATAACCACTCCATGTATGAAAATCTAACCACCAATAAAATTGACGAAATTCTTGCGAGTCTCAAATAAATGGAAAAGCAAATAGATATTATTAAGCCACAAAAAATTTTCCCTAATCAGGATTTGATTTGTTTAAGAACTATGGTTCATGATGACCCAGGTTCCATTAGTACTTATTTAAAAATAGGTGGGTATGAACAACTTAAAAAGATTCTTAAAAAGAAAATAAAGCCCGATAAAATTTTAGCAGAAATAAAAACTTCAGGATTAAGAGGTCGAGGTGGAGCAGGATTTCCAACAGCTATTAAATGGACTTTCATGTCGCGTGATTATGATGGTATGAAATATCTTGTATGTAATTCAGACGAAGGTGAACCTGGCACATTTAAAGATCGAGATATTCTTAGATATAACCCTCATCAGCTCATTGAGGGTATGTTCATAGCTGCCTATGTCATGGGTGCGCGCATCGGCTATAACTATATTCACGGTGAAATATGGCGTGAATATGAAATTTTTGAAAAGGCACTTGATGAAGCAAGAGCTCATGGATTTTTAGGCGAAGATATTTTAGGGTCAGGTTTTAGTTTTGATTTGTATGCTATGCATGGTTATGGCGCCTATATATGTGGGGAAGAAACAGCGCTTATAGAATCAATTGAAGGGAAAAAAGGGCAGCCTCGTTATAAGCCGCCATTCCCAGCAACGTATGGTATTTATGGCAAACCTACAAATGTAAATAATACAGAAACCTTTGCATCTGTGCCATGGATTCTAGAACATGGAGGTCAGGCCTTCCAAGATTTGGGTGTAGAAAACTCAGGCGGTGTTAAATTATTTTCTGTGTCAGGCCATGTTGAAAAACCAGGAAATTATGAAATCAAAATGGGTACATCCTTTAGTGAATTATTAAACATGGCGGGTGGTATTTGGTATCAAAGAAAATTAAAAGCAGTTATTCCCGGTGGTCCATCCACAGCGGTTGTGCCAGCAGCACTTATTGAAAATGCCACAATGGATTATGATGGATTAAAAAAAATTGGTTCGAGCTTAGGGGCTGGTTCAGTAATTATAATGGATGACTCCACGTGCATGGTAAGTACTTTAAAACGTCTTTCCTATTTCTTTTATGAAGAATCTTGTGGTCAATGCACGCCTTGTCGTGAAGGTACTGGCTGGGTTTATCGTGTAATCAAAAGAATTGTGGATGGCAAAGGTTCGATGGATGATCTCGATCTTTTAACGGACGTAAGTAAAAAGATATCTGGCAGAACAATATGTGCTTTGGGTGATGCAGCCGCAATCCCTGTATTAAGTTTTATTAAACATTTTAGACCTGAGTTTGAATATTTTATTCAGCATGGTCATTCAATGGTTAATGCTAAATGACAATTACAATTGAAATTGATGGTAAGAAAATAGAAGTAGAAAAAAATACGACTATTATTGCTGCTGCCGATAAAGCAGGTATTCCAATTCCTCGGTTTTGTTATCATAAAAAATTATCAATTGCTGCAAATTGTCGCATGTGTTTAGTTGACATAGAAAAATTTAATAAACCATTGCCTGCATGCGCTACTCAAGTTGCAGAAGGTATGAAAGTTTCAACAAAATCTAAAATGGCTGTGGAAGCTCAGCAAAGTGTCATGGAATTTTTACTTATCAATCATCCTCTAGATTGCCCGATTTGTGATCAAGGTGGTGAGTGTGAACTTCAAGATACAGCTGTTGCTTTTGGCAGTGGTCAAACACGTTATAAAGAAGAAAAACGAGTGGTATTTAATAAAAATATAGGCCCACTTATTTCAACAGATATGACCAGATGTATTCAATGTACGAGATGTGTAAGATTCTTGCAAGAAGTTGGTGGCATGATGGAGCTTGGTATGGTCGGTCGGGGTGAGCATTCAGAAATTACAGCTTATGTTGACCGCTCCATTCAGTCCGAACTTTCGGGCAACATTATTGATTTGTGTCCTGTAGGCGCCCTTACAAGTAAACCGTTCAGATATAAAGCGCGGACATGGGAGCTTATTAGAAGACCCACATTAGGGCATCATGACAGTTTAGGCTCACCCCTTGAGGCGCATATTAAACAAAACAAAGTAATTAGAATACTTCCTCGTGAAGATGAATCAATTAATGAATGCTGGATTTCTGATCGTGACCGTTTTTCATATGAAGGTTTAAATAGCGAAGATCGTTTGCAAGTCCCCATGATTAAAGAACAGGGCCAATGGAAAGAAACAGATTGGGAAACTGCTTTAGCATTTGCCGCTGAGAAAATAAAATATATTTTAGATCATCATGGCCCTAAAGAATTAGGCACTTTAATATCACCTCAAAGCTCAATTGAAGAAGGCATATTAGCTAAGAAAATAAGCAATACGCTGAAATCCCCTCATATTGATCATCGTATACGTCAATCTGATTTTTCCATAGAACATCAGGGCTCACCCTGGTTGGGAAGTCACATTGATGAGATTGGACACTTCAACCAGTATTTTTTAATTGGCAGTAACATTAGAAATGAACAACCGCTTTTAGCTTCAAGAATTCGTAAGTCTGTTAATCAAGGCGCAAATCTTTTTTTAGTAAATTCAATAGATACAGACCCTCTCATGACTGTGTCTGAGAAAATGATCCAAGCTTCTCACAAACTTCCTCATGCGCTTGCAAAAATTTTAAAATCAATGACAGAGCTGAAGGGAGTGGTAAGAAAGGATACTAAATTTATAAAAGCAGATATTGAAAAAATTAAAACAGACAAAGCAAGCGATGTCATAGCTCAATATTTGATGAAAGATGTTTTAGCAGGTAAAAAAAATAATACATTTTTGTTGTTAGGCCAATTAGCTCAAGAACATCCAGACTATTCGACTATCTATAAACTTACTTTTGAAATTTCTAAACTATCTCAGGCAACTTTTTCAGTCCTTCCTATCTATGCGAATAGTTTAGGACTTCATGCTCTTAATGTCCTCCCTGAACAAGATGGTTTAAATGCATACACGATGTTAGAGAAGCAATTAAAGGCTTATGTTTTATTAAATATTGAACCTCAATTAGATGTATCAAATGCACAGTTGATGCAAAATGCAATTATTTCTGCAGATTTTACTGTGGCATTAAGTACTTATAATTCTAAATACCTTAAAAATGCGGATGTACTTTTACCTATCTCACCATTTACAGAATCATCGGGTACGATTGTTAATATGGAAGGTCGACTCCAAAGCTACACAGCCGTCACTCAATCTTTAGGTCAATCAAGACCGGCCTGGAAAGTTTTAAGAGTTTTGGCTAATCATCTTGGCTTAAAAGACTTCGATTATGAATCTAGTTTGGATGTCAAAGAAGAATATATTAAATCTAAAAATCAATTTATCTCAAAAAAACTTTCTAATGTAATTTATATTACAAATGACTACAAAATACGTATTACTAAACCTAAACAATTCTCACGTATCGGTGAAATACATCAATATCTTATGGATCCCATCGTAAGAAGAGCTCCATCTCTTCAAACAGCGATTCAAAAAACAAAAGCGTTTGCAAAATTAAATCCAGTAGAGATGAAAACATTAAGCCTTAAAACGAATGACAAAATTAAAGTCATGCAAGGTACTCAATCAACAACTCTTTTAGTTATTGAAGATATAAGCATTCCAGAAGGGTCCATTTATATTCCAAGTGGTATTGATGAAACCGCAAATCTTGCTGATATTTTTGGAGATATTACTGTAAAAAAAATAATTTCTAGAGACATGCCATAGGATGGATACTTTGATGATATCTTTATTTGGATCCTGGGGATCAGATATTGCCAAAACCGTATGGATACTTTTAAAAATTACAGCGGTCATTTTGCCCTTGATGATATCAGTAGCTTACCTCACTTATTTTGAAAGAAAAGTTATTGGATATATGCAGGTTCGTATCGGACCTAATCGTGTGGGCTATTTTGGATTACTTCAACCTATTGCTGACGCATTAAAGCTTTTATTTAAGGAGATTATTCTTCCTACAGCATCAAATAAAGTTTTATTTTTTCTAGCACCTATTTTGGCAATTGCCCCAGCTTTTGCAGCGTGGGCTGTAATTCCATTTGATCTTAATTTAGTGATTGCAGATATTGATGCAAGTCTTTTATATATTTTAGCTATGACCTCTATTGCAGTCTATGGAGTAATTATTGCTGGGTGGGCTTCAAATTCTAAATATGCTTTTTTAGGAAGCCTTCGCTCGGCAGCTCAGATTGTGTCTTATGAAATTGCAATGGGATTTACTTTGGTAGGGGTTTTAATGTGCGCCAATAGTTTAAATTTAGGAAAGATTGTTATGGGGCAAGATGGCGGATTCTGGCATTGGTATATCTGGCCTTTATTTCCTTTATTTATTATTTATTTTATCAGCGCTGTTGCAGAAACAAATCGAGCTCCTTTTGATGTGGCTGAAGGGGAGTCTGAAATTGTCGCTGGATTCCATGTGGAATATTCAGGAATGGGTTTTGCAATATTTTTCTTAGCCGAATACGCAAATATGATTTTAGTATCTATGCTTGCAGCTTTAATGTTCCTGGGTGGTTGGTTATCTCCCATTCCGTTTATTCCTGATAGTTTTTTATGGCTTTTGATCAAAGTTACATTTTTACTATTTTGTTTTTTATGGTTTAGAGCAACATTTCCTCGTTATCGATATGATCAAATTATGCGATTAGGTTGGAAAATTTTTATTCCAATTACTATTGCTTGGATTATATTTGTTGGGGGTATGATGCAAACCTCATGGGGATACCTATTTCATTAAATGATAAAAAAAATTAAAGAATTCTTATTAAGTTTAATGCTAATCGAACTTTTGAAAGGAATGCTCCTTACTGGCCGCTATTTCTTTGCAAGAAAGATTACTGTGCAATACCCGGAAGAAAGGACCCCCCAATCCAATCGCTTTAGAGGACTTCTTGCACTTCGTCGATATGCCAATGGTGAAGAACGATGTATTGCCTGTAAATTATGTGAGGCAGTATGCCCTGCTATGGCGATTACAATTGAATCTGAAGAGCGTGAAGATAACACAAGACGTACGACACGTTTTGACATTGACCTTACTAAATGTATTTTTTGTGGTTTTTGCGAAGAATCTTGCCCAGTAGATTCTATTGTTGAAACAAGAGTTTTTGATTATCACGGTGAATCTCGAGGTGATTTGCTTTATACAAAAGAAATGTTGCTTGCTGTAGGCAATAAATATGAAAAGCAAATTGCAGCAGATCGAGCTCAAGATGAGAGGTTTCGATAAACCATGATTGAATTTAAAGATTTTATATTTTATTTTCTCTCTTTTGTTCTTATAGCTTCAGGATTAAGTGTGATTACCTCGAGAAATCCTGTGACCGCAGCACTCTCTTTAGTCTTAGCTTTTTTTAATGCTGCAGGCATTTGGATTCTTCTTCAGGCTGAATTTTTAGCGATTGCATTAGTACTTGTATATGTAGGTGCTGTGATGGTGTTATTTTTATTCGTAGTCATGATGCTCGATATTAATTTTGATAAATTAAGAGAGGGCTTTTGGGATTATCTGCCCATGGCGGGATTTATTGGTGTTCTTATGATGGTTGAAATGGTCTTGGTATTTCAAACTAAAAAATTTAATTTATCTTCTTTTTCAGACCCCATTTCAAATATATCCAATACGGAAATGATAGGTAATACTTTGTATTCAAATTATGTACTTCCATTTGAGCTTGCTTCTGTCATATTACTCATTGCCATTGTATCAGCGATTGCTTTAACACTTCGCGATCGTAAAGACAGTAAAAAAATAAATTCTGCCGATCAGATCGCTGTTAAACGTGAAGATCGAGTGCGATTAGTACAAATGAAGTCAGAAGAAAAGTATATAAAACCTAAGGTGAAGAAAAAAACATGATTGGTTTGTCGAATTACCTTATCCTCGCTGCAATTTTATTTACGATTAGCATGATAGGTATTTTCCTTAATCGAAAAAATATCATCATATTACTTATGTCAATTGAGCTTATGTTACTTGCAGTGAATATCAACTTTATTGCTTTTTCATATTATTTAAATGATATAGCTGGACAAATTTTTGTATTTTTTATCTTAACAGTCGCAGCTGCGGAATCTGCAATAGGCTTAGCTATTATCGTTCTAATTTTTAGAAATACTCGCTCCATTAATGTTGACGATTTAAATCAACTTAACGGATGATCACTTGAATTCTATCTATTTCTATCTAGCAGTTCCCTTACTCCCTCTTGTCGCGTCTATCTGCGTAGGTATTTTAGGCCGAAAATTAACAGATTTTTTTGCATCAAGTGTGACTATTTTATCTATCTTCATTGCATTTGTGCTGTCATGTATAACTCTTAATGAAACATTAAATGGTTTAGTTTTAAATCAGACAGTCTATCAATGGCTTCTTACAGGCCACTATCAATTTGAGATTGGATTTTTAATTGATAATTTAACAGCCATGATGATGGTGGTTGTGACTTTTATATCGCTTATGGTTCATATTTATACAGTGGGTTATATGAAAGGCGATCCAGGCTTTCGAAGATTCTTTAGTTATATTTCCTTATTCACCTTTTCAATGCTTATGTTAGTTATGAGTAATAATTTCTTGCAGCTCTTTTTTGGATGGGAAGCTGTAGGCCTTGTGTCTTATCTTCTTATTGGATTTTGGTTTGAGAGATCTACTGCAATCTATGCAAATCTAAAAGCTTTTCTAGTAAATCGTGTTGGGGATTTCGGTTTTATTTTAGGTATCGCTTTAATTCTGCATTGGATAGGTTCCCTTGATTATGCGACGGTTTTTAAAAGTTCAGACATTATAGTTGCGCATACAATGCAATTATTTGGCCAGCCAGTTCCTGTAATCACTGTAATCTGTATTCTCTTATTTATTGGGGCTATGGCTAAATCTGCTCAAGTCCCACTTCATGTATGGCTTCCAGATTCAATGGAAGGCCCAACACCTATATCAGCACTTATTCATGCTGCAACAATGGTGACTGCAGGGATTTTTATGGTTTCACGGATATCACCTTTATTTGAATTATCTAATACAGCACTTTCTTTCATCATAATTATTGGTGCGATTACTGCGTTGTTTATGGGTTTATTGGGCATTATTCAAAATGATATTAAGCGTGTCATTGCTTACTCAACACTTTCACAGTTAGGCTATATGACAGTAGCATTAGGTGCTTCAGCTTATTCAGTCGCCATGTTTCACTTGATGACACATGCATTCTTTAAAGCACTACTTTTCTTAGGGGCTGGTTCAGTCATTATAGGTATGCACCACGATCAGAATATCCAACATATGGGTAATTTAAAAAAATATATGCCTATAACTTGGATAACTTTCTTAATTGGCTCTCTAGCACTTATAGGCACACCATTTTTTTCAGGATTTTACTCAAAAGATAGTTTGATTGAAGCTGTAAAACTATCCCATATTCCAGGGAGTTATTTCGCTTACTTTGCTGTATTAGTGGGCGTATTTGTGACTGCCTTTTATTCATTTAGACTTTATTTTTTGGTGTTTCACGGTAAAGAGAAATGGCGTCTACAAAAATCTGCGCATCGCGATGCTTACCATCAGGGTTTAAATCCAAAAGATAATCCTCATGAAAGTCCTTTCAGTGTAACTTTACCTTTAGTGCTGCTCGCTATTCCCTCTGTGGTGATAGGTTATATGACAATTGAACCTATGTTATTTGGAAGCTTTTTTGCAAAAAGTATTTTCTTGGATATTAAAGCGCATTCAACGATGGAATATTTGACTCATCACTTCTACGAAATTTATCATGGACCACTCGGTATGGCATTGCATAGCATTTTGAGCTTGCCTTTCTTATTTGCATTAAGTGGTGTTGCTTTAGCTTATTATTGTTACCAAGTAAACTCAAATTTTCCTAAAGCTATTTTAAATCGGACACAAACTATTTATCGTATATTAGAAAATAAGTATGGATTTGATGCATTTAATGAAAAGTTTTTTGCGTTGGGTAGTCGCTTATTAGGTGAAAGATTCTGGCGAGTAGGCGATGAAAAAATTATTGATGGATGGCTTGTGAATGGAATAGCTAAATCTATTAGTAAGCTTGCAGAAAAAATACGTTTGATCCAATCAGGTTATATTTACCACTATACTTTTGCTATGGTGATAGGCATATTTTTATTTTTAACCTTTTTTATAAAAATATAAGTTGAATTTGACCCATATATTAAGTTATTCAATTTGGACGCCTATTTTTTTAGGGGGCCTTATACTTTTATTAAGTGGAAAAGTCAGTGATATCCAAGCAAAATGGCTTTCTCTTTCTAGTAGTATTATTTCTTTTTTAATTACCATTCGACTTTATACAGATTTTGATTTTTCTTTTGGACAGTTTCAGTTTCAAGAATTTTTTCATTGGATTCCCGCTTTTCATATCAACTACCATTTAGGTGTGGATGGGTTTGCTGTTCCTTTAATCCTATTAACTAGTTTCACTACAGTCATTATTATAATGGCTTCATGGCGATCTATAGAAGATCGTGTTGCACAATATATGGCAGCTTTCTTGATTATGTCAGGCCTAATGATTGGAGTATTCAGTGCTCTTGATGCCATGCTTTATTATATTTTTTGGGAGGCCACGCTTATTCCAATGTTCTTGGTGATTGGTATTTGGGGTGGGCCAAATCGAATTTATGCCACGATTAAATTCTTTTTATATACCGTCTTAGGTTCTTTATTAATGTTAGTTGCCTTTATTTATCTCTACTTACATACAAATTCATTTGAGGTTGTAAATTTTTATAATGCTGGCCTCGGACTCTATACTCAAATTTTAATCTTTTTAGCTTTATTCATGGCATTTGCAGTCAAAATTCCGATGTGGCCATTGCATACATGGTTACCTGATGCTCACGTCGAAGCCCCAACAGGTGGCTCAATAATCTTGGCAGCTGTAATGTTGAAATTAGGTGCATATAGTTTTATACGATTTGCGATACCAATTGCACCTGAAGCTGCAATTTATTTAAAAGGATTTATGGTGACCTTATCACTCATTGCTATTTTATATATTGCGCTGATTGCAATTGTTCAAAAAGATATGAAAAAATTGATTGCCTATTCTTCAATCTCACATATGGGATTTGTGACTTTAGGGCTATTTATGTTTAATTCAATTGGTATCGAGGGAGCATACGTGCAAATGATTTCTCACGGGTTTATTTCAGCAGCGATGTTTTTATCTGTAGGCATTTTATATGACAGATTACATACAAGACATATCGCAGATTATGGTGGTGTGATTCACGCAATGCCTACCTTTACAGCTTTTGCGGTATTTTTTGCTATGGCAAATTGTGGACTTCCAGGAACTTCAGGTTTCGTAGGTGAATTTCTGGTGATCATGAGTGCAATGCAAAATAATTTCTGGATTGCAGTGATTGCGTCAAGTTCACTTATCTTTGGAGCAGCTTATTCTTTATGGATGGTGAAGCGTGTATTTTATGGTGAAGTACGTAATCAAAAAATTCGAGCATTAAAAGATCTTTCTTGGCGTGAATTTTTTATTGTATCTATATTGGCACTCCTCATCATTTTAGTAGGTGTTTTTCCAAAGATTATTACAGATATGACAAATGCAACTACAGTTCAATTTTTAGAACACATTCACTTTATAAAACCCATAACATTATTACCGCTAGATGTATAAATGAATCAACTTATTCAATTTGATATTTCTTTAATCTTGCCAGAAATATTTGTACTTTCAATGGCAATGGCTGTCCTTATGACAGGTTTATTTATTAAACCATCATTACGTTGGATTATGTTTGCTTTATCTCAATTTACTCTGTTGGGAAGTGCTTATTTAACTTACCAACATTTTAATCATGAAACGCAATTTGCCTTTTCTAAAATGTTTGTGCGTGACGGTTTGGCAGATCTTTTAAAAATAATGAGTTATTTAGGCATATCAATAATTTTTTTCTATAGCCGCTCTTACATGAAGGATCGTAACTTATATTGTGGCGAATATTTTGCACTTGTTCTATTTGCATTGCTTGGCATGATGATTATGATCTCAAGCCATAATATGCTACTGGTCTATATGGGACTCGAGCTTCTCTCTTTATGTTTATATTCTCTTACAGCCCTTGATCGTGACAATCAGAAAGCTACTGAGTCTGCAATTAAATATTTTGTATTAGGTGCACTGGCATCAGGATTTCTACTTTACGGTATGTCGATGATTTATGGCGCCACTTCAAGTTTAGATTTTAATGTTGTTTCAGCAGTATTACTAAATCAACCTACGGATCATGCAATTCTAGTATTAGGCCTTGTTTTTGTTGTGGCTGGCCTTGCCTTTAAATTAGGCGCAGTCCCCTTTCAAATGTGGGTACCTGATGTATATGAAGGCTCCCCTTCATCGATTGCAATGCTGATAAGTTCAGTCCCTAAATTAGCAGCTTTTGCCATTACAGTTCGTATTTTAGGTGAGGGTCTTCAATCTATGATGGTTGATTGGAAACAAATGATGCTCATCATGGCAGTACTTTCTATTAGCATTGGTAATATCACGGCAATTGCACAAACAAATATTAAACGTATGTATGCATACTCAACGATTTCTCATATCGGTTTTATTCTTTTTGGTTTAATGAGTGGCACACTCAATGGTTATGCATCAAGTTTATTTTATGTTGTGAGTTATATGTTTATGACTCTTGTCTCTTTTGCAATGTTAATTATGATGTCTCGAAAAAACTTTGAATGTGAAACGCTTGATGACTTTAAAGGGTTGAATAGGAAAAATCCTTGGTATGCATTTCTAATGCTAATTACGATGTTAAGTATGGCAGGAATACCGCCTACTATAGGGTTTTACGCAAAATTTATGGTACTCCAATCTGCTTTTGATGCTGGCTTCTCAAGTTTTGTAGTCTACGCGGTGATGATGGCTTTGGTTGGTATGTTCTACTATATGAGGATTGTAAAACTCATGTATTTTGATGAGCCAAAATTAAAAAATAAATTAGATATTCCAATGGATATGCAATGGATCTTATCAGCTAATGCATTAGCTCTTCTTGTCACTGGTTTTATCCCACAAACATTTATGGAAGCTGCAACGCAAGCTGTGGTTTTAAGTCTCCATTAAATGACTCAGTGGATACTCATTCTAATTACGATTACCATGGCTAATTTACCGTGGATGTTTGATAATTTTCTTTTTATCAAAAAATTTCCATCCCAAAAAAAACCTTTTTTTTGGGCTTTATTTGAAGTAGTAATTTTATATTTTGTAAATGGAAGCATTGCACTATTAACAGAACTTAAAGTTATAGGGCATATTCAAACGCAAGCTTGGGAATTTTATGTAGTCACTTTCTTTTTATTTATAGTTTTCTCTTTCCCTGGTTTTATTTTTAAAAAACTTTGGAAATAAAATCTCTTAAAGTTTTGATTGTGGGGTGTGGCCAACTTGGTTTCACAGTCGTTAAAAATTCTGACTCTGACTTATTTAAACTTTATGGTTTTAGTCGAAGTTTAAAAAAATCTCCTCCTTCTATCGAAATGCATCAAGTAGATATTTTAAAAACTGAAGCCATTAATGTAATCAAGTCGATAAAACCTGAAATTATTATCTACGCTGTTTCTGCAGATTCTCAATCTATTGAAAGTTATCAAGATCATTATGTGACTGGCTTAAAAAAAACTTATGAAGCGATTTTAATGCTTGATCATTTTAAGCATCTTTTCTTTGTTTCAAGTACAAGAGTTTATGGACAAAAAACGACAAGGATTTTAAGTGAGCTCGATATCGCTGAACCCTCTGATTACGGAGGTGAGGCTTTATTGAAAGCTGAAATGATTGCGCGTCAATTAAAAGATAAGGCGACTATATTACGTTTATCTGGAATATACGGCCCCAATAGGACTCGCATGATTCAATTAGCGCAGAGTAATCCTGCTAATTGGCCAGCAAACAATAATTGGTCTAATCGAATTCATGAAGAGGATGCTGCCCGTTTTATTATATTTCTTATGAAAAGAACTTTGACGAAAGAGCCTATTGAGACACTTTATCTTGTCACAGACGGAGAGCCTACTAAACAATATGATGTATTAATTTGGATCAGAAAGCGTCTTCAATTAGCAACTGATACTATTGAACTTCCTTTCCTAGAAGGTGGTAAGCGGTTGCAATCTGTTTTATTAAAACAAACAGGATTTATATTAAACTACCCTGATTTTACACATGGGTACCAAGCGATGATTGATTAGGGTTCTTCAATAGGATAGAATCCAAAGTCCTAAATTCTTT
>SYKG01000005.1 GCA_005797835.1 Methylotenera sp. | reverse complement strand
TATATTGTAGAGGCTCCTGCAGGCTCCGGAAAAACAAGTTTACTCACTGATCGATTCTTAAAACTACTTACTATCGTGGACGCCCCTGAAGAAATTTTAGCTATTACTTTTACTAAGAAAGCGGCTTCAGAAATGAAGGCTAGAATTCTAGAGCGTATTAGAAAAGGTGATGACCCTTTCGCAAAAATTATTTTAGAGGGTTCAAAAGCAAAAGCCTGGGATATCGAACGCAACCTGTCACGTCTTAAAATAATGACTATCGATAAGTTTTGTCACCAAGTTGTAGGTCAAATTCCAGTTTTAAGTCAAATGGGTGATAAACCTAATATTACTGATAGGCCTGAAAAATTTTATGAGGAATGCGTCAAAAAAGTTTTGCAGTCAAAAGAGAGTGCCAATGATATTAATATCGTCTTTACTCACTACGATAATGAATATGAAAAGATTAATCGTCGTCTAATAGCGATGATGTCAACTCGAGATCAATGGAAAAATCGCTGCAATAAACTTACTCAAAAAACAAATGAACAAATTATTATTGAAAGCAATACTTACCTTGATCATTTAATTGAGCCTATTTATAAGAAAATCAAAGAAACTCTTAGTCAAGAAGTGCTTAATAGCCTCATACAAGTAGTCCACTATCTTACAGATACTAATCTAAGAAAAGATTTAAAGATTACAAATAAAGATCGCTTTAATTTCGATACGCAAGAAATTCCTTTGTGGCAAACAATCACAGAAATATTATTTACAGAGAAAAATACTAGACGTGGTCGAATGACGAAGCTTCAAGGCTTTAAGAACGATAAAGAAAGTGAAATTTACAAAAATATATGTCACAACCTACCTAACGTCAATTTCTTAACTTTAATTAAAGGTATCCCATCTCCCATCGATAAATCATATGTAACTAGACTAAAATCTATTGCAAACCTTCTACTGCAATGTGAAAAAAGGTTAAAAATGCTATTTAGACAGAGAAATACTGTAGATTTTATTGAAATCATTGAGATTGCAAGCGAGGCGCTAGGTAAAAATGAATCAGCGAGCGAACTATTATTATCGTTAGATTACAAAATATCACATATCCTCATTGATGAATTTCAAGACACCAGCAGAAGTCATTTTAATTTTTTAAAAAAAATTATAGATGGTTGGACGCCCGAAACCCAGAAAACTATTTTCTGCGTAGGGGATCCTATGCAATCTATCTATAAATTTAGAGAAGCTGATGTAGGTATATTTATCGAAGCTAAAAAACAGGGCTTCGATACAATTCCACTAGAAACTATAAGACTAAAAGATAATTGGCGCTCTTCTTCTCTTATCGTGAATGAAATAAATCAAGTCTTTGAAAAAATATTACCCAAGGAAGATTCTAATCAATTTGGCGCTGTGAGCTACAAACCGTTTATCTCAGCAAAAAATGATTATACTCCAGGAATAAGTGAATTTAAATTTCACGCGCTTACATTTTCAGATAGCGCTGAAGATGTTGATATTGAGGAAGCAAAGTACGTATGTAATCTTATTGATATGTTTTCTGAAAAAGAAAAAATTGCCATTCTAGCAAGATCAAGAAACCATCTCTCAGAGCTAATCAAATATATACGTAAGTTTAAACCGACTTTAAAGTTTAATGCGGTAGAAATTGATGCCTTAGATCAGCATCAATCAATTCAAGATATTCTTTCCTTAAGCTACGCTATACTCGATTTAAGTGACAGAATTCATTGGCTTGCAATTTTAAGAGCGCCGTGGTGTGGTATTAAGTTGATCGATCTAACGCTACTGTTTCAAGATGATCATATATCAACTGTATGGGAAATTATTAATGACCCTAATAAAATGAACAAAATTTCTTCAGATGGGCAAATGAGAATTCAACGTCTTGTAGATATTTTAAAAAATGCATTTGAACATATAAATAAAATACATATTAGAAGGCTTATTGAATCAGTATGGATGAATTTAGGGGGCGAATTATGCCTCCATAATCCAAATGATATTATTGATATTAATAAATTTTTTGATATCCTACAAATATCAAGCTCACCAATAGCTATCGATTTTGAATTGGTTGAACATCAAATTACTAAAACATATTTATCTGATATTCCCTCATCTGAAGAGAGAATACAATTCTTTACAATTCATAAAGTTAAAGGTCTTGAATTTGATACAGTGATTATTCCATCATTGAATTCAACTACACGAGTGTCTGATAAGAAAATGATTATTTTTGATCATTTTAAAAAAAATAATTATACTTTTGATATCACTGCATTTAGTGAGCCTGCAAATAAATTACCCAATTTGCATGATTTAATTTATAGAATAGAAAAAGATAGGGAGGAAAATGAATTAAAGAGATTACTTTATGTTGCTATGACGAGAGCAAAAAAAAATCTTCATCTTGTGGGTTCAATCAAATTAAAAGATAAAATAAAGCCTGCTTCAAATTCTTTTTTATCTATACTCTGGGATATTTATGGGCATCATTTTGATGAATCTAAGCCTATTGAAACTATTAAAATTAAGTCACTTAGCTCTAAAATTGAGGATTTCGTTCCAAAGCTTACGCGATTAAAATTCTAAACAATTCGTATTAAAATATTTTAATTAAGAAATCTTTTACAAATTTAACTCGATCTAGAACATCAGAAAGCATAATAGATATTTTAATCTTATCTGGCCCATTCATGCGACAATGATTATCTTCACTCAGTAACTTAATAAGCTTTAGTGGATCTATTTTACTGCCACTCGCAAAATGAATTTGAATCGAAACGTCGCTTGCGTCTATTTTTTTAATATCTAAAGACTGAATAAAGATTCTCAAATCATGAAATGCAATAAGGAACTGAGTTTGTTCTGGCAAAACACCAAAGCGATCAATTAACTCCTCTTTCATTTCCATAAGATCTTCGTGATTATTTAGTCCTGATAGGCGCTTATAAAGTACAAGTCTTTCATTAATATCTCCGCAGTAACTATTGGTAATAATAGCTGGTGTATGAAGATTAATTTCAGTATTTTTTTGAAGTGGGTTATCAACACTTAATTTTTTACCAATCTTGAGTTGCTTCACAGCATAATTCAGCATATCAACATAAAGATTAAATCCAATTTCGTGCATTTGCCCACTTTGATTGTCCCCTAGAAGCTCCCCTGCACCCCGAATTTCTAAATCATGAATAGCAAGATAATATCCTGCACCTAAATCTTCAAGAAGCTGAATTGCCTCTAGGCGTTTTTGAGCGTGGCTACTTAACTTTCTATCTGGATCGATAAGTAAATATGCATATGCTTGATGATGAGATCTTCCCACCCTACCCCTTAATTGATGAAGCTGAGCTAGCCCAAACATATCTGCTCGATTCATAATGATCGTATTAGCAGATGGGATATCAATGCCTGTTTCGATAATAGTTGTGCAAAGCAAAATATTTATTTTTTGCTGATAAAAATCATGCATTACTCTTTCAAGCTCTCGCTCCCGCATTTGTCCGTGTGCAATTTCTATTTGCGCTTCAGGAATTAATTTCACTAATTTTTCTCTCACAGAAAGAATAGTGTCAATATCATTATGTAAGAAATATACTTGGCCACCCCGATTAAATTCTCTTAAAACTGCTTCTCGTATAATGCCTTCCGAATAATTATTCACAAAAGTTTTAATTGATAAACGTTTTTGTGGTGGTGTTGAAATAATAGAAAATTCTCTCAAACCTTCCAGAGCCATCGAAAGTGTTCGTGGAATCGGTGTTGCTGTCAGAGTTAAGATATCAACTTCTGCTCGCATTGCTTTAAGTAATTCTTTTTGACGGACACCAAAACGATGTTCTTCATCAACGATGATAAGTCCTAAATTTTTAAATTTAACATCATTTTGGATAAGTCGATGTGTACCAATAATAATATCAATTTCTCCATTTGCTAATTTTAGAAGTGACTCAACCTGTTCTTTTTTAGTTTTAAAACGAGAAATTTCTGCAATCTTGATAGCTGAATCTGAGAAACGATCCATAAAATTATTGTAATGCTGTTCGGCAAGAAGTGTTGTAGGAACCAATATGGCAACTTGTTTTCCATCATTTGCTGCAATAAATGCGGCCCTTAATGCCACCTCTGTTTTACCAAAACCCACATCGCCACATATAAGCCTATCCATTGGCTTTTGAGATTCCATATCATTAATAACAGCATTTATTGCTGTTAATTGATCTTCGGTTTCTTCAAACAGAAATCCATCAGTGAATCTTTCATAATCTTGTAAATTGGTTTTAAAAGCATAGCCTTTTTTAATAGAACGCTGAGAATAGATATTTAAGAGATCTGCTGCAGTATCATGAATCTGTTTTAGGGCTTTTTTCTTTGCTTTGTCCCACTGATCTGAACCTAGTTTATGAAGTGGTGCAGTTTCAGCTGGCCCACCTGAATAGCGCGAGATAAGATCTAAATTAGATACAGGCACATAAAGCTTATCTTCACCAAAATACTCTAGAAATAAGAATTCACTCTCACCTTCACCAAAATCTAAATTAAATAATCCTTTAAATCGACCAACACCGTATTGCTCATGAACAATAGGATCTCCATTTTTGAGTTCTGATAAGTCTCGAACCATAGCATCAGTCGAAAAGTTCTTATCACGATAGCGTCGTCTTGATTGGCGCACAGTATTTACATAAAGCTCAGACTCTGTAATCACAATATGATTAGACGCAATATGGCCTTGATGAACTGGACTTATAGTTAAGACTACTTGGTCATTAATATCTAAGGCTGAAGACCAATCATCCGCAGTTTTAAACTTAATGCCATTAACTTTAAAAAGCTCAGAAATAGTTTCTCTTCGACCCAAACTATCTGTTAAAATAAAAATTCTTTTAGAGCTTTCTGAAATAAATTGATGAAGCTTGACTAAAGGTTGAACATTTTTTCGATCAATGGATATATCTGGTATTTTTTCGAATATTTCTAGACGTTTTAAGTTAAATCTTTTGTATGCATTAATAGATTTGAAAAATTGATCTGGCTTAATCAAAAGATCCTGAGGCTCCAGTATCGGACGCTCAGCATCATAAGCAAACAATCGAAAGCGTTTTTCAGTTTCATGCCAGAAATGTTCACATGCCCGATCAAGATTGCCATGTTTATAAATGATCGTATTATCTGAAAAAAAACTAAAAATATCACTCATCTCATCAAAGAATAGTGGTAAATACCATTCAATACCGCCTATAGGAATGCCTTTACTAATATCTTTGTATATTGTCGAGCGAGAAGGGTCTCCCTCAAAGCGCTCTCGATAATTATGCCTGAATATACTAATCGATTTTTCATCCATAGGACATTCTCGAGCAGGAAGCAACTTAATTTCATTGACAGGATAAAGTGTTCTTTGTGAATCAACATCGAATGTCCGAATAGAATCAATCTCATCATCAAAAAAATCAATGCGATATGGAACAATACTCCCCATAGGAAATAAATCAATTAAACTGCCTCTGACTGAAAACTCTCCTGGCGCCATGACACGAACAACATTCATATAACCATTTACTGTCAGCTGATTTTTAAAAGCCTCAATATTAACTTTTTGACCTTTAGTAAAATGAAAGCTAAATTGCTGTATATAGCTTTTGGGTGGTAATAAGTGAAGCGCTGTCGTCACAGGAATAATAACAATGTCAAAACTTTTCTGAGTAACTTGGTATAACGTAAGGAGTCTCTCTGAGATGAGATCGGGATGAGGTGAAAAGTGATCATAAGGCAGTGTCTCCCAATCAGGTAACAAGTTAATTTTTAAACTAGGACTAAACCAAAGCATCTCATCCATTAGACGCCTTGCCTCAAGAACAGTATCTGTAAAAATAGCTAAATACTTTTTACTCATAATAACTTCTTCTTGAATATAACGAACAAGAGAATAGCTATCCGAGCCGTCAACTTCTATAATTGATAGTGATTCTTTATTTTGATTATTAACTTCTAGTGACATATATTGCATGTATAAATGATTACCAATATTATAAGCTTTAAAGCTAAAATTCATTGAGAGGGAATAACATGAACGATAAAGAATTAGTCGCACATCAAGCTTTGCAATATGTTAGTGAAAATATGATTGTAGGACTATGTACGGGGTCAACTGCTAACTGCTTTATTGACGCTTTGGCTAAACGAAATAAAGAAGAAAAACTAAATATAAAAGTAGTCTCAAGCTCTGTTGTAAGCATGATTCAAGCAAAAGAAACTGGCTTGCAAGTTTTAGCTATGGAACAAATCAAAGAAATCGATCTTTATGTTGATGGGGCAGATGAAATTACATCTGATCTTACTTTACTAAAAGGGCGAGGTTATGATCTTGTTCGAGAGAAGCTACTTGCACGTGCAGCTAAAAAATTTATTGTCATTGCGGATGAATCTAAAATTGTTAAAAATATTGGAGATAACTTTCCTATTCCTTCAGAAGTTCATCCATTTGCTTGGGAGCTTGTAAAAAATATCTTAATGAAAAAAGGAACAGGGGATATAAGAATTAATGCAGGAAAAGATGGGTATGCCATAACTTCATGTGGTAATTTTGTCCTGGATTTTAATTTTCCTGAAAAAAATACTGAAAAATTAAACACTCTACTTTCAATAACTCCAGGCATTGTTGAGCATGGTATTTTTTATAATTTAGCGCATGGCGCGTTAGTTAGTCAGAATGGAAGAGTTCGTGAAATTTGGAGAAGCTAAATACTTTCAATGCCGCCCATATAACTAACTAATACTTTAGGTATTATAATACCTCCCTCTTCATTCTGATAGTTTTCAATAATTGCAACTAACGTCCTCCCAACCGCGAGTCCTGAACCATTCAATGTATGAACATATAAATTTTTTCCAGCTTCACTCTTAAATCTTGCTTTAAGGCGTCTCGCTTGGAAAGCTTCACAATTTGAAATAGATGAAATTTCACGATACATATTTTGAGAGGGTAGCCAAACTTCCAAGTCAAAAGTTTTTGCAGCACCAAAACCAATATCACCAGCACATAGAGATAATAATCGATATGGAAGCTCTAATGAAGTAAGTATAAATTCAGCATGTGAAACCATTTCATCTAATGCATCATAACTTTTATCCGGATGAACAATTTGAACCATTTCAACTTTGTCAAATTGATGCTGTCTAATCATACCCCGCGTATCTTTACCGTATGACCCAGCTTCTGATCTAAAACAGGGGGTATGTGCAGTTAATTTAATTGGTAAATCAGATTCTTTAACAACTTCGTCTCGAACAAAATTTGTAAGTGTCACCTCGGAAGTTGGGATCAAATATAATTTAGTTTCATTATGTGCAAAACTGAAAAGATCAGCTTCAAACTTAGGGAGCTGTCCTGTTCCTATCAAAGTCTCACTATTCACTAAATATGGCGTATAACATTCCTTATAACCATGCTTATCTGTCTGCGTATCAAGCATATATTGGCTTATGGCTCGATGTAACTTAGCAAGCTTACCTTCTATCACCACAAAACGCGCGCCAGAGAGCTTTGTACCTAAATCAAAATTAAGTCCGTGCCGAGCTCCCACATCTACATGGTCTCTGATATTAAAAGTAAATTTTCTAGGCTCGCCTACGGTCTTAATCACTTTATTATCAACTTCAGACTCTCCTAAAGGAGTTGATTCGTGCGGAATATTTGGAATATTAAGCATGAACTGATTAATTTTTTCTTGTAGCTTAGCCAGTTCTGATTCACCTACTTTTAAATCATCAGAAATTTCATTAACACTCTTCATAAGTAAATTAGTATCTTCATTCTTAGATTTTGAAATACCAATTTCTTTTGAAATAGAGTTTCTTTTTTCTTGAAGATCTTGCGTCTTCACTTGTAACTTTTTTCTTGTATTTTCTAGTAATTGAAAGGCGTTCACATCAAGATCAAAACCTCGACTTGAAAGTTTTTGCTTAACAAGCTCAATATCATTTCTTAATATCTGAATATCTATCATAAATACCTATTTCTTTTGCTGATCCTGGGATTTTAAATAATTCATTTTTTCAAGAATTTTACTCTCTAATCCTCTAGTTGTAGGCTTATAAAATTCAATAGGATCTATATTATCAGGGAAATATTTTTCACCTGCTGCATAAGCATCAGGTTCATTATGGGCGTACCGATAATTTTTACCATAATCTAATTCTTTCATAAGCTTAGTTGGGGCATTTCGAAGATGAACAGGTACATCACAATTATCTCCCTCCCCTACAAATGCTTTCACTTCATTAAAAGCCATATACGCTGCATTACTTTTAGCAGCAATAGATAAATAAATTACTGCATTGGAAAGTGCCAACTCGCCTTCAGGCGAGCCAAGACGCTCATAAATTTGATATGCCTCTAAAGCTATAGTTTGCCCTTTTGGATCAGCTAAACCGATATCCTCAATAGCAATTCGAACAATTCTTCTTGCCAAATAAAGTGGGTCAACACCACCATCTAGCATACGATGAAGCCAATATAAAGAAGCATTAGGATCAGAACCTCTCACAGACTTATGCAGCGCTGAAATTTGATCATAAAACTGATCTCCACCTTTATCAAAACGCCTTACTTTATTCGTAATCGTTTTCTTTAAAAAGTCTTGATCAATCTTTTTAACTTTTAAAGATGTAGCAGTATTAACGAGTAATTCTAAGAAATTAAGCAGCCGTCTAGCATCCCCATTAATATAAGTAATAATTTCCTGCTTAGTCTCTTCATCCAATTCAATATCAGGAGCAATATAATTTTTAGCTTTTTCATAGATCAAAAGAAGATCTTCTTTATCTAGAATTTTGAGTACATAGACTTGAGATCGACTTAATAAAGCGGAATTAACTTCAAAAGATGGATTTTCAGTAGTTGCTCCAATAAAAGTAATTAATCCTGATTCAACATGCGGCAAGAATGCATCTTGCTGGCTTTTATTAAAACGATGAACTTCATCTACAAAAAAAATTGTTTTCTTATTGTATTGCTGCAAATTTAACTTTGCTTTATCTATAGCTTCTCGAATATCTTTTACACCAGACAATACTGCAGACACTGATATAAATTCAGCATCTATGGAATTCGCAATCACGCGCGCAATTGTTGTTTTTCCGACACCTGGTGGCCCCCATAAAATCATGGAGGGTAATTTCCCTGATTCAATAGCGACACGTAATGATTTACCTTCACCTAATATATGTTTTTGTCCTGCAATTTCACCCACAGACCTTGGCCTTAAATATTCAGCGAGGGGTAATTGAGATGGATTCGGTTCAAATATTTGGTTCATAAGTACTATTTACCCGAAGATTCCTCTTGAATAAGCCATTTCCCATTAATTTTTTTCACCAAGAGGAATTTATTAGACTCATCTCTAAATTTATCAGAAATATATTTTTGTTTGAATTGTAGGCGCGCAAGATTTTCGTTATTCATACTCACTTTTATATCTTCAATTTCAACCAGAATTTTTCCTTGCGATAAAAAATTTTTTTTTCTTGAAGCCTGCCATAAAGTAAATGTATCGCCATTGGGTGTCTTAAAATCTTCAGCATATTTACTTAAGTAGAGCTCAATATCTCTATCGGACCAGGCGTTTACCCAAGCATGCACAAAAGCAATTAGTTCTAATTCATTACTTTTATTAATATTTGGTATTGGTGCGGAATTTATTGGTGCAGCATCAGTTTGGATAACATCAATACCACTTGATAATTTAAACAAAAAATTTTTATCGGCTAAGTTCATATTATATTTTGTATTCTTAAAACTAATTGTAGTTATATGTTCAAAAGCATCCACAACTTTCATTACTGATAATTTATTTTCAGCTAATCCGAGTATAACCTTACTAAATCCAGCACTCTGTTCTCTAGGGATTGCTTCGACCCATTTAATATTTTGATTAACTTCATTATTAGCTTGGTCCTCTATGTTTTTGAGTATGAAATATTTTTCAACATTTTTACTTGCAATAATTAGAAGTGGCGTTGCTCCGGCCATTTTAGCTATTGGATTAATAGAAACTTGCCTGAGATCTTGATCATAAATATATAGTCGATCTCCATCGCTGATAATTTGATTTTGATAAGGCTTTAAATAATCCCATCTAAATTTATCAGGTCTTTTAAACAACATTACTCCCTCTGCGTCTTGAATTTTTGAGCCCCTTTTATCTAGAACAACCTGACTAAATTCAGAAGACATACTTGAGACATTATTTATAAAAATATTAAGCTCTGAAATACCGTCGGCAATTGCATTTATAGAGAGAGTTAAAAAAATAAAAAAAAATTTATTCATTTTGATTTGGGGCTAAGATATCTCTATTTCCATTACTTTGCATTGCACTAACAAGCCCAGCTCTTTCCATATCCTCAATTATTCTTGCAGCACGGTTATAACCAATACGCAGATGCCTTTGAACTGAGGAGATGGAGGGTTTTCTGCTTCGTAATACTAACTCAACAGCCTCATCATAAAGTGGATCCTTTTCACCAGAGAAATTAGATGCATAGTCACCATAATCAATACTCTCCGAAGCCTCGTTAGTTAAAATACCTTCAATATAATTAGGTTCTCCATGTGACTTAAGGTAACTCACCACTTTATGTACTTCTTGATCCGATACAAATGCCCCATGAATTCTCTGAGGATAGACTGAACCTGTAGGTTGATATAACATATCTCCTTGCCCAAGAAGAGTTTCTGCACCCATTTGGTCTAGGATTGTTCGAGAATCTATTTTGCTAGAGACTTGGAACGCAATTCTTGCCGGAATGTTAGCTTTAATGAGCCCTGTGATCACATCAACTGAGGGCCTTTGTGTTGCCAAGACCAAGTGAATACCAGAAGCTCTCGCTTTTTGAGCAAGTCTAGCAATCAGTTCTTCAATTTTTTTACCTACCACCATCATTAAATCAGCAAGTTCATCAATCACAATAACGATGAGTGGCATTTCAGATAAGGGCTCAGTATTTTCAGGATCAACTGGATCAGCAATTTGTGAACCATCTTTAATACTATCTTTAATTTTCTGATTATATCCAGCTAAATTTCTAACTCCCAACATCGACATCAACTTATACCGTCTTTCCATTTCAACTACACACCAATTCAACGCATTAGCAGCTTGACGCATATCAGTTACAACTGGAGCTATTAAGTGAGGTATTCCCTCATAGACGGATAACTCAAGCATTTTTGGGTCAATGAAAATCATCCTAACTTTTTCCGAATTAGATTTATAAAGGAGGCTTAAAATTAATGCATTAATTGCAACTGACTTACCAGATCCTGTAGTACCTGCAATTAGTAAATGAGGCATTTTAGATAAATCCGCAACCTCAGGCCGACCAGAGATATCTTTTCCCAAAGCAATCGTAAGTGATGCACCTGTATCTGCAAAGATTTGAGAGCTCATAATTTCAGATAAATAAACAATTTGCCTTTTTGGATTGGGGATTTCTAAACCCATGCATGTTTTACCGGGAATAGTCTCAACAACACGAACACTTACAACAGAAAGTGCTCGCGCTAAATCCTTTGATAAATTTATAATTTGACTACCTTTAACACCAGGCGCTAGCTCAAACTCGTACCGAGTAATCACAGGTCCAGGTTGCGCTGATAAGACTTTTGCTTCAATACCAAAGTCCATTAATTTTTTCTCAATAAGGCGAGATATAAATTCTATAGTCTCTGGCGATTGCGGTTCGACTTGGTGAGTGGGTTGATCTAAAAGATCAAGAGGTGGCAGTAAATTATCAGTAAAAATAAATAATGGAATTTGTTTTTCTTTCTGAACGCGTGCACTTTTTTTAATTTCTACTTCAGGAGATTCAATATTAAGGGGAGACCTATTTTCAGATTTTTTACGCTCACTTTCCAAGAGCTCTAATCGTTGTTTTTCTATAATTCTTCCATGTTTGCGATCTTGCAAATCTCTATATCGATATAGTACTCTGTGAAATAAGGCAAAAACTAAATGACCAAAATGATCTGAAATTTTAAACCAAGACCATCCAGTGAATAAACTAAAGCCAATCGCAATCGATGTAATAAGAAAAATACTTGACCCTATGTAACCCAGAGATGACCGCAATGTTTGGTCGAATAGTTTTCCAAGCAACCCGCCTTGGCTTAACGGAAATTGTGCTGGTAGATTAACTATATGACCAGATTCAAAAGCAGCAGAACTAAATATCAAAAGAAAAAAGCCAAAATAGTTAAAAAGTAAAAAAGAACGATAGCCTTTTAGCTCATTATTATATTGAGGGTAAAGAAGCCAAATACTAAAAAAACATAAAAAACTTAACCACCAACTTGATAAACCAAAAATATAAAGCAAAAAATCAGATAAATATGAACCAATGATACCGCCAGCATTCTGAATTATACTTGAACCACTAACGCTATGAGACCATGAAGGATCTTGATTGGAATATGTTGCAAGTACGATAGTTAAATAAAACCCTAGAAAAATCAAACTTAGCCACCAAGCTTCTCGAGTAAGCTTATTTTTAACCCCACTAAGTTTTTTATCTTGATGGGTTTGGCTAGTAATTAAGGATTCTGATTTTTTTCTAAAAAACAAGGCTATAAGTACTCAAAATTTTAAAGTAATTATAGCAGTTACGGTTGCCAAATAAGGATCAAAAAACTCTCAAAAAGAGTCTCTTCTATTCAAAATTGGTTTGCTTAATCAAGCGATGAAAACTAAAATTGATCGTTTGTAACTTCAAACTTATTTCAGGAATTTATATGGCAAAACATGCCCAACTTATCATCTTAGGATCTGGCCCAGCAGGCTATTCCGCTGCAGTTTATGCAGCTCGAGCTAACTTAAATCCATTACTTATCACAGGAATTGCTCAAGGCGGTCAATTGATGACTACAACAGATGTTGATAACTGGCCTGCAGATCCTGACGGCGTCATGGGTCCTGATTTGATGGAACGTTTTGAAAAACATGCTAAACGTTTTAATACTGAAATTATATTTGACCATATTCATACCACTCACCTAAAAGAAAGCCCTATAAGACTCATAGGGGACTCATCAGAATATACTTGTGAAGCGCTCATTATTGCTACGGGCGCATCAGCAAAATATCTTGGATTAGATAGTGAAACTGCATTTTTAGGTAAGGGTGTTTCCGCTTGCGCAACCTGCGATGGGTTCTTTTATAAAAATCAAGAAGTCGCTGTTGTGGGTGGTGGGAATACAGCAATAGAGGAGGCACTTTATTTATCCAATATTGCAAATAAAGTAACATTAGTGCACAGGCGCGACAAATTCAAAGCCGAAGCTATTGAATTAGACAAAATATATGATCGTGTAAAAGAAGGGAAAATTGTCCTTGAAACCTTCAAAATTCTAGAAGAAGTTTTGGGGGATACCTCGGGTGTTACCGGAATTAGAATTAAAGATGTGCAAACAAAAGAGAGTAAAACAATAGCTCTTAAAGGAATTTTTATTGCTATTGGTCATCAACCCAATACTTCAATCTTTGAAGGTCAATTGGATATGGAAAATGGTTATATCCTGACCAATGCAGGTCGGAATGGAAATTTTACAGCAACTTCAATACCCGGAGTTTTTGCTGCAGGTGATGTTCAAGATCATATTTATCGTCAAGCAGTTACAAGTGCTGGGACAGGTTGTATGGCAGCACTTGATGCAGAAAAATTTTTAACTAAATAATATTATGGCGACAAATAAAGAAGACGAAATTGACTTGTTCAGAGAAGCTATTAAAGGGGCTACTCCATTAAAAATTAATCCGAAGAAAAAAGAATATAAAGCACCTCAAAAAAAACCTAAACCTGTCCCTGTTAATTTTATAAGAGACGAAAAACAAGCACTTATTGATTCCATTAGCGATTATTATGAACCACTTCACGATTTTGAAAATAGTGAAGAGCTTATCTACATTAAAACAGGCTACTCGCCTGATATTTTGAAAAAACTAAAAAAAGGGTATTGGGTGGTGCAAAAATCTATTGACCTGCATGGCATGATTTCAGATGAAGCAAAGAGCTATGTTGTTAAATTTATTACCGAATGCAAAAAAAATAATATTCGTTGCATTCGTATAGTGCATGGTAAAGGGTATAACTCTAAAAACAAAGAACCTGTTCTCAAAAATAAATTAAAACATTGGTTAGCGCAAAAAGAAGAAGTTATAGCCTATGCTCAAGCAAAAGCTCATGATGGTGGAGGTGGAGCTGTCATTGTATTACTTGATAGTCATTAAGTCTCTCCTAAGAAGCCCCCGCTCTGATGCTTCCAAAGTCTTGAGTATAAGCCTTTCTTTTTTATGAGTTTAGCATGAGGTCCTTCCTCAATAATCTTACCTTTATCAATTACAATTAGTCTATCCATCGCTGCAATAGTTGATAAGCGATGAGCGATTGCAATTACTGTTTTACCTTCCATCAGCTGATATAGGCTTTGTTGAATTACAACCTCAATTTCTGAATCAAGTGCGCTTGTAGCTTCATCTAATAATAGTATTGGAGCATCTTTTAATATAACTCTTGCAATAGATATTCGTTGTCTTTGTCCCCCTGATAATTTAACGCCTCTTTCACCAACGTGAGCCTCATAGCCTTTTCTTAATAAATTATCTTCTAGTTGTAAGATAAAGTCATGAGCCTTTGCTCTTTGGGCAGCATTAACTATTTCCTTTTTTGTCGCATCAGGTCTGCCGTAGATAATATTATCCTTAACGGAACGGTGCAAAAGAGAAGTATCTTGTGTGACCATACCTATTTTCTCTCTTAAGCTATTTTGCTTCACTTTAGAAATATCTTGATGATCAATAATAATTTCACCAGACTTAAGATCATAAAATCTTAATAATAAATTTACGAGGGTAGATTTTCCTGAACCTGATCTTCCAACTAACCCAACTTTTTCACCAGGATTTATGTATAAAGAAAAATTATTAAAGATAGATTTTTTTTGATTAGGATAATTAAAAACTATATTTTGAAATGAAACTGAAGCTTTCTTTATTAAGAGATTTTTTGCATTTTTCACATCCTTAATTTCTTGGTGAATTGAAAGTGTATTAAGCCCATCCTGAAGAGTTCCAACTTGTTCATACAATGATGACATTTCCCACATTACCCAATGTGATATCCCATTTAACCTAAGAGCCATAGCAGTAGAAGTTGCAATCACGCCCACCATAATTTCATTCCTCGACCAAAGCCAGATTGCAACGATAGCCGTGCCAATTACAAGAAGCATACTTAGAAGATGGTTTACAATTTCAATCCAAGTTGTTAATTGCATTTGCTTATTAACACTACCTAAAAACTCTTTCATAGCCACCTTTGCGAAATTGGCTTCACGTCCCGCATGGGAAAAAAGCTTGATTGTGCTTATATTGGTATAAGCATCAGTAATTCTCCCAGTCATTAAAGATCGCGCATCAGCTTGATTTCTTGATAGCTCACTTAAGCGTGGCACAAAATAAATTACAGCTAAAATATAGAAGATTACCCATCCAATAAAGGGAAGCATCATCAAATAACTAAATTTTCCAACAACCAAAATCATGGTGAGAAAATAAATAATGACATAGATTAATATGTCAGCCAAAATAAACCATAAGTCTCTGACTGCAAGAGCAGTTTGCATAACTTTTGCAGCTACTCTTCCAGCAAATTCATTAGAATAAAAATTCATACTTTGGTTAAGAAGTAAACGATGAAAATTCCAGCGCATGCGCATTGGAAATGCACCAGCAAGCGATTGATGCTTAATTAATGTTTGAAATAAAATAAGAATCGTACTTAGAAGCAAAATAAGAGCAGCTGAGGCTAACATAGAAAAATGTCGCGTCCAAAAATCACTTGGGCTTGCATGATTTAATAAATCAATAAGTGATCCCATATATGCAAATAAAACAGCTTCAAAACTTCCTATTACTGCGGTTAAAAGGGCCATGCACAGGATTAACAATCTAAGACTTTTTGTACAAGACCAAATAAATGGAAGTAGGGTCTTTGGAGGTGTAACTAAAAAATCTTCAGGGAATGGATTAAGGAGCTTTTCAAAATACTTAAACATGGAGGAGCCTATTTAGACTCTATTAAACAAATAGCTTGGGCTGCAATACCCTCACCTCTTCCTGTAAATCCCAAAGCCTCAGTAGTAGTAGCTTTAATATTCACTCTATCTATATCAATATTGCAATCTAGAGCAATATTCTTTTTAATTTGATCTATGTAAGGCATTAATTTTGGTAACTCACAAATCACAGTAGCATCAATATTTATAATGGAATATTTTTTTTGTCTAAGAAGCACAATAACTTTTTTTAAAATTTCTCTTGAATCAATATCTTTATTAGTCGCATCTGTGTTTGGAAAATACTTACCTATATCTCCTATCCCAGCAGCACCAAGTATTGCATCAGATATAGCATGAAGAAGAACATCAGCATCTGAATGACCAAGCAATCCTCTATTGAATGGGATATCAACACCCCCGATTACACATCTTCTCCCGCTCACCAGTTGATGAACATCAAAACCCTGTCCAACTTTTATCATATTTAATGCCTATTTATCTATTAAGCTCTCAAGAATACTAAGATCTTCTTGGTAGGTGACTTTAAAATTTTTCAAATTACCTTTAATTAATTTAGGCTTCATACCTAAATGCTCAATTGCTTGAGATTCGTCTGTTGGAACTCCATTAAACTGTTCTAAAGCATCACATAGCATTTTATATCTATACATCTGCGGAGTTTGCGCTTGCCATAAGTTATCTCTTAATGGTGAATCAACTACTCTATCTTCCTTATTAGAAATTTTTATAGTATCTACTATGGGGTAGGCAAGTAAGCCCCCTACTGAATCATTTTGTAGGGTATGCATTA
Organism: Methylotenera sp.; assembly: GCA_005797835.1. Taxonomy (GTDB): domain Bacteria; phylum Pseudomonadota; class Gammaproteobacteria; order Burkholderiales; family Methylophilaceae; genus Methylopumilus. The sequence continues at coordinate 104,387 of SYKG01000005.1, read as the reverse complement.
AATGTTGAACTTCTTTTTCTTCGATACCTGGACGAGCAGCATCGTGAACCAAAATCCAATCATTTTCACCAACAGAATCTTTAATTACTCCTAATGTATTTAGCACTGTTTTTACCCGAGATTCACCGCCACAATAATGAACATTCACTTTCGCTGAAAAAGAAAGATTAAGCTTTTTCCAGATGTCATCATCTCGATGAAGTGCAATATGAATCGAATTGACTAGGGAAATATTTTCGAAAACCCGGATCACTCTTTCAACAAAAGTTTTTTTATGAATTTTAAGATACTGTTTGGGCTGGCCCAATCCCATTCTGGAGCCTGAGCCTGCTGCTGGAATAATAATATGAAACTTGACCATGGCAAATTTTAACATGGCCTCATAAGATGCTTTTAATAAAGAGAAGATTAATCTTCTGCGTTAGCTGCAATTTTATGAATCGAAATATCAGCCCCATTAAATTCTTCCTCTTGGCTTAATCGAATACCAAAGAAATACTTAATAATGCCATAAACCACATAACCCCCAAGAAGAGCTATACCAACGCCTAATAAAGTACCAATGACTTGAGATATAAAACTAACACCACCCATACCTCCAAGGTAAGTGGATCCAAAAATACCTGCTGCGATACCGCCCCATGCCCCGCAAAGTCCATGTAATGGCCATACACCTAGAACATCATCAATTTTTAAACGATTTTGCGTTATCGTAAAAGCCCATACAAAAAGAATGCCTGCAACTAAGCCTGTAATAAGCGCTCCTATGGGGTGAAAAATGTCTGATCCTGCACAAACAGCTACAAGCCCTGCGAGCGGTCCATTATGAATAAAGCCAGGATCATTTTTACCCATAATGAATGCTGCAATAGTGCCACCTACTAAAGCCATTAAAGAATTAATCGCCACAAGTCCTGAAATTCCATTTGCTGTTTGCGCTGACATCACATTAAAACCAAACCAACCCACAGTTAAAATCCAAGCACCTAAAGCTAGAAAGGGAATATTAGATGGTGGGTAAGCATGAAGTCTCCCGTCTTTGCTATATCTTCCATGTCTTGCTCCAAGTAATAAAACCGCTACTAATGCAATCCAACCTCCCATTGCGTGCACAACTACTGAACCCGCAAAGTCATGAAATTTATATCCAAAATTACCTTCAAGAAAAGATTGAATGCCTAAATGATTATTCCATGCAATTCCTTCAAAAATTGGATACACAAAACCTACCAATACAAAAGTAGCTGCTAACTGGGAATTAAATTTTGCTCTTTCAGCGATACCCCCAGAAATAATTGCAGGAATGGCTGCAGCAAAAGTAAGTAGGAAAAAAAACTTAACGAGCTCATATCCATTTTTAGTGGCTAATGTTTCTGCAGGAGATAAAAAACTAACTCCATAAGCAATGCCGTATCCTATAAAAAAATAGGCAATTGTGGACGCAGAAAAATCGACTAGGATTTTAACTAGGGCATTGACTTGGTTTTTATGACGAACCGTGCCAACTTCTAAAAATGCGAAGCCTGCATGCATAGCAAGCACCATAATCGCCCCCAATAAGACAAATAAAACATCATTTGCACCAATTAAGTTATCCATGAGGAGAACTCCTTCTGTTTATTAATAAATTAGTCTCAATTTTATATAAAAATGAGCCAAAATTTGAGATTATAAATTTTTTATTATAAATTTTACGAGTTATTATATTTTTAACCACTTTTAGTCTTCATTTATCTCTATTTTAGTGAAGACAAATAATAATGCATCAAAATAATCATTGATGTCTCTAAACTACGCTTAAGATATAAACTCTACTTTTTTATTTAAATCCCATGTTGGAATATATCCTTTTTGCTTTAATAGTAACAATCTCTTGGTTTTGGATTGACACAATTTCAAAACGCGAACTCGCTATTCAACTTGGAAAAAATTTATCTAAACAATTTGATCTTCAGTTTTTAGATGAGACAGTTGCCTGTGAAAAAATTACATTGAAACGGAATGGAAAAGGTCAGGTTGTTCTATTGAGATCTTATGAATTTATTGTAAGTAGTTCTAACAATGATCGAATTAAATGCAATCTCTCTATTTTGGGCAAAGATTTATATAGTTGGCATATTCCACCTTATATCAACACTTTTTCATAAATTTACATAAGTTACTTCGCCTCCTATCCGAATGTCGCTCTGCACTATATATCTCTTTTCACTAAAGTCGTTAGTATTTTGATGTCAAACACCAGAATTGAAATTTAATGCAGAGTGCTTAGGACACATTACATCTATTAATTTCGAAAATACCGACATCTCTGCTAATAATAAAAATTATTAATTTTCAAAAGATGAAGTGGGTTTTATCTTAAACGAATCAAATGACTCAATTAAACATTGGAATATTCTTGTCTATATTTTTCATACAAACAGATGGATACAGCAGCTGAAACGTTTAATGATTCAATACCTTTTTTCATAGGTATTTGAATTGAATGTGAACACAAGCATATTGTTTCTGATTGAAGACCGCTCCCCTCATTTCCAAAAATAAAGGCGGCAGGTCCCTTCAGGTCTTCCTTAAAAACCGATTTTCCAGTCAATTCAGTAGCAAAAATTTTTCCTTTAAATGCTTTTGTAATATCGGAGAAACTAGCCTTCTCAATACATGGAAGATAAAAATGAGCTCCTTGCCCACCTCTTAATACTTTTGGCGACCAAAGATCTGCGCAATGACTAGATAAATAAACGAGATCCACACCCGAAGCACGTGCGGATCTCAATATGCTTCCCAAATTGCCAGGATCTTGGATATCCTCTAATAATAAAATACAGTTCTGTTTTTTTGGGATTTCTAAAAGAGGGATGTTGATGGAAGCAAGAATACCCGATGGTGATATTACGGGAGCTATTTCTGAAAAGAGCCCAGCTGGAAATTCTAATACTTGCGTACCTTTATTAAGATAAGATGCGATCTTGTTAACATCACCACCTTCAATTAAAGCGACAGAATCAGGAGAGCCAAATCTTTCAACATAAGACTCAATAAGATGCATCCCATCCAAAATTGTTTGCTGAACTTCGTGACGATAACTAGGGGATTCATTAAGTTTCTTTAAATGTTTAAAATATTGATTCCCCCGAGATAAAATAGTTTGGCACTTCATATTAATCGAATGCTTTCAAAGGAGATATTTTAAAACCTAATTTTCTTAACTGATTTATTAAGCCATCCTGACCAGAAAGATGAGAGGCTCCTACTGCAATAAATAACTGCTTATCAATTGAAAGTGCATTAATTTTTGCAACCATTTTTTTATTCCTCTCATCCATGAGCTGAACTTTAACTTTAGCCCAAAGTACTTTAGTTAATAATTTACTTGTTAATCGCTCATCAGTCTTCCGTACTTGATCTAAATTAGATGAAAGGTAGTCTTTCATGAGCAAATTATAATCAGATATTTTTTCTTTTTCAGTTTTTTTTAAAACCGCTCTAAGCATCATTAATTGTTCATCTAAAGATAAAGAATCCATCGTAGCAAAATGCTCTTGAGATGACTCAATACCTAAGACTTCTTTATCTAGTTCTGCTGCCATTGCCATTAAAAGGTAGTCTTGATTAAATTCTGTGTGAGGTCTTGGAGAATCAAAAATAATAGCTAAAAGCCAAGGCTTCATCCTGATAACATTTTCAAAAAACATCACATGAAACTCTGAGAGCATTCTGACTTGACTTAACTCAAGTTCATTCAAAAAAGGTACTAAAGAATAATCTTTCAAAAAAAGATTTTGTGAATGACCACCAGGTGTAATTTCAACTAAAAGTAGATCAGAGGCATTAAGAGATTTTTTTATGATCGGTAAGAAATTTACTATTTTGTTGTCGTCAGAATGTATGGTGCCAAATAGATAATGTGTCGAACCATTTGGTGCATTCAATTTCCAAAATAATCCTAGCTCTCTGGCATGAACGTTTGAGCTTAAATTTAAGAGTAACATAATTAATATTGAAAAACATTTCATATTTGTAAAATAAATATTCCTTAAAAAAATTATGGGTCAAAAGATAAAAACGGATTTTGGATATATCACTTTTCTTGATAATCATGATCCCTTTCCGAATACTGATCAAGCGCTTAATGAGCCTAATGGTCTTATCGCCATATCGAAAACACTTAAAGCTAAAAAAATTATTGAGGCTTATAAGCAAGGAATCTTTCCTTGGTTTAATAAACAAGAACCTATTTTATGGTGGTCACCTAATCCAAGGCTAGTATTATTTCCCAATGACCTAAGGATTTCTTCATCACTATCTAAAAAAATTAAAAAAAATAATTATCAATTTTTTATAAATAAGAATTTTACAGCTGTCATTAAACATTGTGCTGAGGTAAAAAGGAAGGGTCAAAATGGTACTTGGATTGATGATCGCATTATCAGTGCATATTCAGAATTACACCGACTAAAAATGGCTCACTCTTTTGAAATTTATTTCAATAAAAACCTGGTTGGAGGTCTTTACGGGATTATTATAGATTGCGTTTTCTTTGGTGAATCTATGTTTCATTTTGATGCGAATGCTTCCAAAATAGCATTCGTACAAACTGTCCAGCACCTAAAAAATATTAATATAAAAATGATAGACTGTCAGATGAAAACAGATTATCTTTTAAATTTTGGTGCTAAGGAAATCGCACGTGATAAGTTTCTTCAATTACTCAAGACTTACATTAAAACATGAGCCTTCCTGACAAACTTTCTAGTCATAAGATTCAATTCTATGTTACCACAAGTTATGCATGTGGTTATGTTGAAGGTCGAGCATCTCAATCCTTGGTGGCAACTCCTCATCACCTTATCAGTCAATCTCATTACGATGGCCTCATAAAAAAAGGTTTTCGAAGAAGTGGTAAATTTACATACAAACCATATTGTGAACTCTGTAATGCATGTATTCCTATTCGTATCAATGTTAAAAATTTTGTGTCCTCAAAAAGCTTTAAGCGAATCCTGAAAAATCATAGTTATTTAAAAGCTTCAGTCCTCCCTCTTTCATTTAATGAAAATCATTTTAAGCTTTATTTGGATTATCAAAAAATGAGGCACGATAAAATAAAAACAACCGATGAAGATATCAATCAGTACAGTGAATTTTTACTACAAAGCAATATTGATAGTCGATTAATTCAATTTGAACATCAAGGCCATTTAAAAATGGTAAGTTTTATCGATATAATTAATGATGGAGTTTCTGCAGTTTACACATTTTATGATACTCACGATAAATCTCGGAGTTATGGCACCTATTCCATACTATGGCTTATCAATTGGTGCATTGAAAAAGGATTAGATTATTTTTACTTAGGTTACTGGATTAAAGAAAGTAAAAAAATGAATTATAAAACTCACTTTAAGCCTTTTGAGCTATTCATAAATAAGGAATGGCGATCTTTTAATAGTGAACATGATACAATTCGAATCTTAAATAATATCAAATAAATCAACCATATACAGTGAATAAAATTCTTATTTTTGGTGTCGGTCTTATCGGGGGATCTATTGCACTCTCTTTGAAAAAAACTGGTCTTACGTCTAGTATTATAGGCGTTGGGAGGAACCAAGATAATCTTAATGATGCAATTAAGCTTAAGATTATCGATCATACGAGCCAAGATTTAGACAAAAATATTGCGGAAGCAAATATTATAATTATTGCAACACCGGTCGCCCAAATTCCATCTATACTCAAAATAATTCAACCATATTTATCTTCACATACCATAATTACGGATGTAGGCAGTACAAAAACAGATGTAATTGAATCTGCAAGAGAAATTTTAGGTCAGCAATACTCTCAATTTATTGGTGGGCACCCTATTGCTGGATCTGAAAAACATGGTGCAATGGCAGCCCATAGTGATTTATTTAAGAATAAAAATGTCATTTTAACCCCAGATCAACATTCATCTCTTAGAGCAAAAGAAATGATTACAACGCTTTGGAAAAATGCAGGTGCCAAAGTTTCATATATGTCTCATATTGATCATGACAAAATATTTTCAACAATTAGTCATCTCCCACACCTATTAGCTTTTTCTCTTGTAGACATGATTACGCAGAGATCAAATGCAAATGAGCTTTTACAGTATGCTGCAAGCGGATTTAAAGATTTTACAAGAATTGCAGCTAGTTCTCCTGAGATGTGGAAAGATATCATTTTCGCAAATAAAAAATTCATCCTTGAAGATATTAAATATTTTGAGAATCAAATGGAATTAATTAATGACGCGATTAAGCATGAAGATGAAAAAAAGATTTTAGCATTATTTAAAAACGCGAGCAAAACTCGTAACGAATGGTCTCAATAATTTAAGCGCATGACAATCCAAAAGAAATTAAAAGCTGTTCTATCTATTTCTGGTCAAGTTACCCTCCCTGGATCTAAAAGTATAACAAATCGTATTCTTCTCTTATCTGCAATTGCAAAGGGCACAACAACTATAAAACATGCACTTGTATCTGATGATACTTATCACATGATCGAGGCGTTAAAAAAACTTCAAGTAAATCTTGAGCAAAAAGATAATGGCGATATTCTCATTCAAGGCACACAGGGTCATTTTAAAAATAAATCATCCGAAATTTTTTTAGGTAATGCAGGTACTGCATTTAGGCCGCTTACTGCAGTACTTTCTTTTAATCGTGGTAATTACATATTAAGTGGTGTGCATCGAATGCAAGAGCGTCCAATTAAAGATCTCGTTGATACGCTTTTACAATTAAATGCAGATATAAGCTATCTTAATCAAGAAGGTTATCCCCCTCTAAAAATATCTCCTTCTGAAATCATTATTAATGGTCCCATAAAAATTAGAGGTGATATTTCAAGTCAATTCTTAACAGCTCTTTTGATGGCGATTCCAATTACAAAAAGAGAAGTATCTATCGAAATCATAGGTGATTTAATTTCAAAACCCTATATCGATATCACGATAAATCTCATGGCGCGATTTGGCGTATTTGTAAAAAAATTAGACTGGCAGCATTTTGTCATTCCCAATTCGAGTACGTACTTAAGTCCGGGGGAAATATTTGTTGAAGGTGATGCTTCTTCAGCTTCCTACTTTTTGGCTGCAGGTGCGCTTGCTGGAGATATCGAAGTTAATGGTATTGGGAAAAATAGTATTCAAGGCGATTTGAAATTTGCTGAGATCCTTACCCTTATGGGCGCTAAAATTAATATTCTTGAAGCATCAATTAAAGTTGCAAAAGTTGAAACACTTCAGGCAATCAATCTTGATTGCAATCACATTCCAGATTCTTCAATGACACTTGCGGTCTTGGCTTTATTTGCAAAAGGTACTTCTAAACTTTATAACATTGCAAGTTGGCGGGTTAAAGAAACTGATCGCATTAAAGCTATGGCAACTGAACTCAGAAAATTAGGTGCAACTATAATTGAAGGTGAAGATTTTATTGAAATTACCCCTCCTCTTCATGTCAAAGCGCATGCACAGATAGATACTTACGACGACCACAGAATGGCCATGTGTTTTTCATTGGTGAGTCTTAAAAATATACCAATCACAATTAATAATCCGGCATGCGTAAATAAAACATTTCCCACTTACTTTGAAGTTCTAGAAAGTATAGTGAGGTCATAAATGACATCTCATATTCCTATAATTGCTATTGATGGCCCTTCAGCTTCTGGGAAAGGCACAGTGGCAAAGCTTATTGCGAAGAAACTTGGCTTTCACTATCTAGATTCGGGATCGATCTACCGTACGATTGGCTATGCAGCCCATATGCAAAATATACCCCTCAATAATGAAGCTTTGTTACTGAAAGTCCTTGAAAATATTGACTTAAGCTTCAAAAATGATCAAATTTTACTCGACAGTAAAGATATTTCTGAAGCCATACGCACTGAAAAATCTGGTCAGGGAGCCTCAGAAGTTGCTGTTCACAAAGCGCTTAGAGAAGCAATTCTTGGATTTCAGAGAAATTTTGAAAAAAGCCCTGGATTAGTTGCTGAGGGAAGAGATATGACCTCGGTTGTTTTCCCGCATGCTGAAATCAAAATATTCTTAACTGCAAGCGTTCAAATTAGAGCTGAAAGAAGATATAAACAGTTGATCTCAAAAGGAAACCCTGTTAATATCCATTCAGTTTTAAACGAAATTGTGTTAAGAGATAAGCGGGATTTACAAAGAGCATTGTCCCCTCTCTTAAAAACCAAAGACGCTATAGAAATAGATACAGACAAATTAAGCATATCTGATGCCGTTGATAATATCGCCCATCTCTTCAGTTTAAGGTATCAAACGTCTTGAAAAAATTAGGTGTTATAGATTCCAAAGATCTATTTCTTACTTTAACATCCCTATCGCTAGGTAGGACTTTATAGGTAATATTTAATGGTAACGACAGCAAAAAATACAGAATCAAAATCCACAGAAAGTTTCGCAGCTCTATTTGAAGAGAGCATGGCGCTGAAAGAAATGCGTTCAGGCGAAGTTATCACAGCCGAGGTTATAACTATTGACAATGATTTTGTAATTGTAAATGCAGGACTTAAATCAGAAAGCGTTATTAAAGCAGAAGAGTTCCTTGATGACCAAGGTGAACTTGACGTTAAAGTAGGTGACTTTGTTAAAGTTGCAATTGAAAAACTAGAAGATGGCTTTGGTTCAACGATTCTATCCAGAGAAAAAGCAAAAAAAATGCAAGCATGGCTTGATCTCGAAGATGCAATGAATGAAGGAAAGGTAGTTAAAGGTTTTGTAAGTAGTCGTGTTAAAGGTGGCTTAAGAGTTTCTGTAAACGGAATCACAGCATTTTTACCAGGCTCACTCGTAGATGTGCGGCCTGTTAAAGATACTGCACCATTTGAAAATAAAGAATGGGATCTTAAAGTTATCAAAATTGACAAGAAAAGAAACAACGTGGTTGTTTCGCGAAAAGCAGTTATGGAACAATCTTCAGGTGCGGATAGAGATACAGTGATTAGCACGCTTACTGAAGGTGCAACTGTTAAAGGTATTATTAAAAATATTACTGATTACGGTGCATTCGTGGACTTGGGCGGTATTGACGGGTTACTTCACATTACTGATTTGGCATGGAGACGAGTAAAGCATCCATCTGAAATATTAAATATTGGTGATGAAGTTGAAGCTAAAGTACTTAAATTTGATCAAGAAAAAAATCGTGTTTCATTAGGCTTAAAACAACTCGATGATGATCCTTGGAAGGGTTTATCAAGGAGATATCCTTTAAGTACACGTCTATTCGGTAAAGTATCTAATTTAACTGACTATGGTGCATTCATTGAAATTGAAGCGGGTATTGAGGGTTTAGTTCACGTTTCTGAAATGGACTGGACAAATAAAAATATCCATCCAGGAAAAATTGCACAACTCGGTGACAAAGTTGAAGTCATGATTCTTGAAATTGATGAAGACAGAAGAAGACTTTCATTAGGAATGAAGCAATGTAAATCAAATCCATGGGCTGAATTCTCTGAATCACATAAAAAAGGTGATAAAATCAAAGGCCCAATTAAATCAATTACTGACTTTGGTATTTTTATCGGTCTTAATGGCGGCATAGATGGCCTTATCCACTTATCTGATATCTCTTGGGATAAAACAGGAGAAGAGGTTGTTAGAAATTTTAAAAAGGGTGACGAACTCGAAGCGATTATCATAGCAATCGATGTTGACAAGGAAAGAATTTCTCTTGGCCTTAAACAATTATCAGGCGATAACTTTACAGGCTTCACAAAAGCAAACGATAAAGGCAGCTTTGTAAAAGGTACAGTTAAATCAGCGGATACTTCTGGTGTCCTAGTAATTTTAGCTGATCAAGTTGAAGGCACTGTTGATATTAATGAAGTTAGCGAAGATAAAATTGATGATGCCTCAAATGTAGTGAAAGTAGGTGATGAAATTGAAGTTAAAATACTAAGTCTCGACGCGAAAGAGAGAACAATTCAACTTTCACTCAAATCTAAAAAAACAGCTAAACCAAAAGTAGCTAAGAAAAAAATAGAGGTTGAAGATGGGACTGATAATGCTGGCACAACGAACCTTGGTGCATTATTGAAGGCAAAATTAGATAGTAAAAAATAATTAATCTTATGACCAAGTCTAAATTAATCAATCTGCTTGCTAACCGTTTCTCTCAGCTAATATTCAAAGATGCTGAGTTATCCGTCAAAACGATTCTTGATGCAATGGGCGATACACTCTCTAAAGGAAAAAGAATTGAAATCAGAGGGTTTGGTAGTTTCAGTTTAAATTATCGACCTCCTCGTATAGGTAGAAACCCTAAGACAGGTTCAAAAGTAGAAGTCCCTGAGAAATATGTTCCTCATTTTAAAGCAGGTAAAGAACTTAGAGATCGTGTTGATAAATGAAACGCGATGTCGTCTGAAAGCATATCTTATTTCTAGGATATGCTTTTTTTTGATCTATCAATTAATGGATATACAATAAATCAATTATGATTCAATTTGAATATTGGTGGCTCCTTGGTATTCCTTTTTTCTTTGCCTTAGGCTGGATTGCAGCTCGAGTTGATATTAAACAACTCATAAAAGAATCTACAAGTCTTCCAGCATCCTATTTTAAAGGCGTTAATTATCTTATTACTAATCAATATGAAAAAGCAGTAAGTGCATTTATTGATGCAGTCCGTATTAATAATGAATCAATTGAACTCCATTTCGCTTTAGGCAGCATTTTAAGACGCACAGGTCATATCGATCGTGCAATCAATATGCACTTAGACTTATTAGAAAATCGCGACCTTAATCCCTCACAAAAAGAATCTGTGAGAGCAGAATTAGCTCAAGATTATCTTAAAGCTGGCTTATTTGATCGCGCTGAAGAATTATTCCTAAAACTAGAGTCTGGAAAATATAAACAATATGCGTCAAATGCATTACTTGAAATTTACGTAAAAGAACGTCAATGGCAAAATGCAATTTCAATGGCTACAAAGTTAGAAAAAGAATCTGGTGTTTCATTTAGATTAGAAATTAGTCATTATTTTTGTGAAATTGCCCTTGATGCCATTTTAGATAAGGACAACAAATCAGCAATTAAGTATCTTAATGATGCTCTTAATGCTCGTAAGAAGTGTGTCCGTGCAAATATATTACTTGGCGATTTGTATGTTGAAGATAATGATCATAATAAAGCAATTAATCAGTGGAAAAAAATTGAATTTCAAGATCCTGAATCTCTTGGTCTTGTAGCAGTAAAAATACTTAACTCATTTGAAAAGCTTAAAAAATCTGAAGAAGGTTTATCACTTCTTAATCTTTATTTTGAAAATTACAAATTAAGATCACTGCTTAATGTCATTTATGAAGCTACACTAAAATTAGAAGGCTCTGAAAAGGCAGAAGAACTTGCGCGCAAAGAGCTTATAAGAAAACCAAGCCTTCAAGCATTGGATCAACTATTTCAAGCTCGGACTTTAAGTAGCAAGCAAAAAGAACAAGATATTCAACTTATTCAACAAACCGTTCGAAATGCTATTGGGAATCGACGATTATTTAAATGTAATAGCTGCGGCTTTAAAGCAAAACAACACTATTGGCAATGCCCTGCATGCAATGCTTGGGAGTCTCTCCCTTCAGAGCCAACTGAGATTAATGAAATTAGTTAGTGACAGCAATGCATAAGGTAACCGTAGCACTTGATTATGCAAATCTTTCAAATGCAAAACTATTGGTATCTCAACTTAATCCTCAATATTGTAATTTAAAGATTGGTAAGGAGTTATTTACAGCGACAGGGCCTGCTCTCATTGAATACTTTCATAGTTTAAATTTTAAAGTATTCCTAGATCTTAAATTTCATGATATTCCTTCTACTGTAAAAAAAGCTTGTGAGGCTGCAAGTCAGTTAGGTATATGGATGCTTAATGTTCATGCTTCTGGAGGAAAAAGCATGATGGAAGCTGCTTTAGAAGGTGTAAATAAATCTAAACAATCTCCCCTCCTGATTGCAGTAACAGTGTTAACAAGTATGAATCAAAAAAGTTTAAACGAAATTGGGGTATCTAGAGATTTAGAAGATCAAATATTATATCTTGCTAAATTAACTGAAGAAAGCGGACTTCACGGCATTGTTTGCTCTCCCAAAGATTTGTACTTTCTTAAAAATCACTTTAGCCCATCATTTTTATTTGTAACACCAGGCATAAGAATGAAAGACAATATCGCAAATGATCAAATAAGAACCATGACTCCACTAGAAGCTGTTCAAGCTGGCTCCAGTCATTTAGTGATCGGAAGACCGATTACTCAATCAAAAGAACCTTCCAAAACTCTAGAAAAAATTTACTTCGAAATTAATCAAGCTTAATTATTTAATGCGCATACCAGGTTTAGCTCCTTGATCTGGATAGAGAATAAATGGTCCTTCAGATTCATCATTTGCAGCAAGAACCATTCCTTCAGATAAACCAAATTTCATCTGCCTAGGCTTTAAATTTGCAACCAAAACAGTTAATTTTCCAACAAGCTGATCAGGATTATATTTAGATTTAATGCCAGCAAAAACTTGTCTTGATTTTCCGTCGTTAAGATCTAGGAGCAATCTAAGAAGATTATCAGCCCCCTCTACAAAAGAAGCCTCTTTAATAAGTGCGACTCTTAAATCAATCTTCATAAAATCATCAATCGAAATAGTAGATTGATTATCATCCAACTTTTTTGAAGGCTCAATATTTTTGTCTAATACTTCTTTGCTTGATTCAATCATCATATCGATATCCTTCTTTTCAACTCTGGTTAATAAGTGCTGGTAAATATTGACTGTTATATCTTTTTTATCAATATCTTTAAATGACTTAAATTCCTTCTCATTAAAAAATTTCGCAATTTCTGAAGTAAGTTTAGGCAAAACAGGTGTTAAATATATCGAAAGTGTTCTAAAAGCTTCAAGACTTCGACTGCATATCACATGTAAATCTGAACCCATTTTATGCTGAAATTCATCTTTTGCAAGCATCCAAGGGGCTTTCGTATTTACATACTCATTTGTAATATCTGCTAAATGCATAATTTCTCGAATTGCACGGCCATATTCTCTTGATTCGAACAAGGTCTTAATTTGATTATCCAAGTTTTTACATTTCTGTGTTATAGAAATATGCTCTTGATGTGTTCTTGAATCATCAAGAAAAAGTTTACCTTCAAAATACTTATGAATAAATCCTGACGTTCGGCTTGCTATATTAATAAATTTACCTACAAGATCGCTATTTACTCGAGATAAGAAGTCATCCAAATTCAGATCAATGTCTTCCATTGTGCTATTTAATTTAGCTGCGTAATAATATCTAAGATAATCTGGATTTTTAATATAATCTAAGTAACTTCTGGCAGTTATAAAAGTGCCACGAGATTTAGACATTTTCTCTGTATTCACTGTAAGAAAGCCATGCGCAAAAATCTTTGTAGGTTTTCTAAAACCTGAATATTCAAGAGTCGCAGGCCAAAATAATGCGTGAAAATAAAGAATATCTTTTCCAATAAAGTGATAGAGCTCTGTTTTAGAATCTGCATTCCAAAACTCCTCGAAATTTATTTTTTTATCTTTACAAAGTTTTTTAAAGCTCGCCATGTAACCAATGGGCGCATCAAGCCATACATAGAAATATTTACCTGGTGCATCTGGAATTTCAAAACCAAAATAAGGTGTATCTCTTGAGATATCCCAGTCAGATAAGCCAGATTTAAACCACTCTTTCATTTTATTAGCTGCTTCTTGTTGAAGCACTCCAGATGAAGTCCAGTCTGCTAGAAATGATTCACACTTTGAAAGTTTAAAAAAGTAATGCTCTGTCTTTTTTTTAATAGGAATAGAACCTGATAATGAAGATGTAGGATTAATTAATTCTGTTGGTGTATATGTTGCTCCACAAATTTCACATGAATCACCATATTGCTCTTTAGCATGACACTTGGGGCACTCACCTTTAATAAAACGATCAGGTAAAAAAATTTCTTTTACTGGATCGTAAAATTGTTCTATCATTTTTGAATAAATCTTTTTATTCTGTTTTAGTTTTTTATAAACAGTCTGAGAGAGCTCAAGATTTTCTGGGGAATTTGTAGAATAAAAATTATCAAAATTTACAAAGAAATCATAAAAATCTTTTGAGTGTTCTATATGTACTTTTTTTATAAGGGTTTCAGGGCTAATGCCCTCTTTTTCTGCCTTAAGCATAATAGGCGTTCCATGTGTGTCATCAGCACAAACATAATAAACTTCATGGCCTTGCATTTTTTGAAACCTAACCCAAATATCAGTTTGTATGTATTCCACTAAATGGCCCAAATGAATGCTTCCATTTGCATACGGCAAGGCTGAAGTAACTATGATCTTTCGCATGAATTCAGAAACTTTATTAATTTGAGTAAGTCACTATTCTATCAAATGACGCCTCAACTAAGATAGGTTAAAATTAGCACTCATGGCTTACTCTGAAGAACAAATAAAGAATTTATTGAGGGATGTTGTTGATCCAAATTCAAACGATAACCTCGTTAACGATAAATCTATCAAGAGCATTTCAATTAAAGATAACGATATTGATATCAAAGTCTTACTTGGCTACCCTGCCAAAAGCCAAGCAGATGACATCAAGAATTTGATTTCCGCTCACATAAAAAAAATATTCCCCAAAATTAATTTAAATATTGAGATTGATTTTAAAATTACCTCTCATGTCGCTCAAAAAGGGATAGCGCTTATTCCTGGAGTTAAGAATATTATTGCTGTTGCCTCTGGTAAAGGTGGTGTGGGAAAATCTACAACTGCAGTCAATCTTGCGTTAGCCTTATCGGCTGAAGGTGCTCGCGTAGGCATTTTAGATGCTGATATTTATGGTCCAAGCCAACCCCAAATGTTAGGTATTTATAATAAACCTGAAAGTAAAGATGGAAAGTCTATGGAGCCTATTTTGGCTCACAATATCCAAGCCATGTCGATTGGCTTTCTTGTAGATACAGAAACGCCCATGGTATGGCGAGGCCCGATGGTTACTAGTACACTAGAGCAGCTCTTAAAAGAAACAAGGTGGGATAATCTCGACTACCTTATTGTTGATCTCCCCCCTGGAACTGGCGATATTCAACTTACCTTATCTCAAAAAGTGCCTGTCACAGGCGTCATTATCGTCACAACGCCCCAGGATATTGCCCTTCTTGATGCTAGACGCGGATTAAAAATGTTTGAAAAAGTAAATATTCCAATTATTGGTATTGTAGAAAATATGGCTATACACGCGTGTTCAAAATGTGGAAACGAAGAACATATATTTGGATCAGGTGGCGCTGAAAAAATGTGCCAAGATTATGACATAGCTCTTTTAGGAAGCTTACCATTAGATATTAAGATAAGAGAACAGGCTGATAATGGCAACCCAACAGTGGTAGCAGAGCCTGAGAGTAGCGCTGCAAAGACTTATAAAAAAATTGCTCGTCTAACAGCAATTAAGGTATCTAAACTTTCTCAAGATTACAGTAATAAATTCCCAAATATTGTGATTCAAAAAACTTAACTTACGTTAAAACAAAAAACATCTATGCCGTTGTTACAAGTGACTATACTTGCAGGTATTGCATCCCCAGCTTTCCATCGATTTATCGCAGTTTGTTTCTCTTTACCACTCACTAAGAAAAGTACAGATTTAGATCGACTTAAACGCGCAGGCGACATTGATATTCTTAAGAGTGGAGGCTTGGGTGCATTATAGACCGCTAAAGTATCTAAATTGTTATCCCAACTATGCCCAGGAAATAAGCTTGCTATATGAGCGTCTTCCCCAAGTCCTAAAACAACTAAATCAAAATCACCTACTTGGCTAAGAGTTTTATTATATAAATGAGCGCCCTCGGCAGGGCCTAGTTCAGAGGGGATCACATGAATGTTTTGCATCGGAACATCAACATGATTTAGCCATGCCTCAAATGCCAAGGTACTATTTCGATCTCGATGGCTTGGATCTAAACAACGCTCATCACTAAAATAGATCTGCCAGTTTTGCCAATCTGCTTTGATATTTTTAAGAAGAGTATAGACGTTTTTAGGTGTTAATCCTCCCGCTAATACTAGATAGAATTTTCCTCGCGCTTTGATTGAAGACTCAGCTAAAGAAATTATTTTCTTAACAGCAGCTTGATCCAGAGAAGGCTGACTTTCAAATAACTGCCATTTAATTTGTTTCAAATTCATTTCAATCTTTCAGAAATAAGGTGGATTTTATATCGAAATCAATTCCTTGGAGGAGATTACGTTTGATATAATTTGACTTATATGGCACTTTAAACTAATTTGCTTTATTCCAAAAGATTAAGCAATGATAAATCTTTCATAAAAAGGTTAAAAAAATGAAATTAGCAATGATTGGTCTCGGAAAAATGGGTGGCAATATGGCTGCTCGTCTCGTTCAAAAAGGTATCTCTGTTGTAGGTTTTGACCGAAGCGCAGAGCTTGTAAAGACGCTTGAAGAAAAAGTAAAAATTATTGGTGCAAGCTCAGTTTCAGATGCTATTGCAAAATTAGATAGTCAAAAAATAGTATGGCTTATGGTACCAGCAGGTAATCCAACTGAAGAACAAATTAAAGAACTCACTCCGTTGCTCAATAAAGGTGACATTATTATTGATGGTGGTAATTCAAACTACAAAGACTCTCAACGTATTGGTATATTCCTCGAAGAAAAAGGTATTGATTTTATGGATTGTGGAGTTTCTGGCGGGGTGTGGGGTTTGGCAAACGGCTATTGCCTAATGGTAGGTGCAAAAGAAGAAGTTGCAGATATAATGAAACCTATTCTCCAAGCATTAGCGCACAAAGATCGTGGCTGGGCTCACGTAGGGCCTGTGGGCTCAGGTCACTTTACTAAAATGATTCACAATGGAATTGAATATGGCATGATGGAATCTTTTGCTGAGGGGCTTGAACTCCTCAAAGGCAAGAGTGAATTTAAACTTGATTTGGCACAAATTACGGAATTGTGGAAACATGGCTCAGTTGTCAGAAGTTGGTTATTAGATTTAACAGCTGACGCGCTTAAAGAAGATCAGGCGCTTGATGAAATTGCCCCTTATGTAGCTGACTCAGGAGAAGGAAGATGGACTGTTGTTGAATCAATTGAACAAGGCATACCAACACCAGTACTAACACTTGCATTACAAGTAAGATTCAGAAGCCAAGAAAAACAAGGTTATGGCTATAAATTATTATCAGTAATGCGTAATGCATTTGGTGGGCACGCAGTAAAAAAATCTAAATAACTTTTAATACCCTTAAAAAATCTATGACAAAAATTGATGATTGTACCTTGGTCATTTTTGGTGCAAGCGGAAATCTTTCAAGAATAAAGCTTATTCCAAGTCTTTTTCGACTCGACTCTCTCGGAAGGCTCCCTGAAAGAATGAAAATTCTCTCAGTGGGAAGATCTGAAGTTGAAGAGTCACTATGGCAAGATGACATCAAGTCCATGCTTGATAATAAATTTAAAAAAAAATTCGATCCAAAAGTATTTGATCGTTTTATACATAGAAATTTTTATCATGCAAATTTACCTGATGATACGCATGCCTTTGAAAGACTCAGAGTAAGACTATCTGACATCTCAACTTTCCCACAAAATTTAGCTTTCTTTTTATCTCTCCGACCATCTGACTTTGCCTCGATTGTTGATTTACTTGCAAACGCAGGCTTATTGGATGAAAGTAAAGCTTGGCGTCGTGTTGTAATCGAAAAACCATTTGGTACTGACTTAGAAACAGCCCAAGCACTTCAAAAATCAATAACTAAACATTTAAAAGAAACCCAAATTTATCGTATAGACCATTATCTTGGTAAATCAGCATTACAAAACATTTTACTTACACGCTTTGCTAATCATGTATTTGATCCTCTTTGGAATCATAATCATATCGATCATATTCAAATTACTAATAACGAAACACTTGGGGTAGGAGAAAGGACAAAATTTTATGATGCAACAGGTGCTTTAAGAGACATGATTCAAAGCCATCTTATGCAAATGCTTGCATTAACTACGATGGAAATGCCCGAAAAATTTAGTCCTGAAAATATTCGTACTGAAAAGATTAAAGTACTCGAATCCATTAAACCTATTCCTATTCATGCACTAAAGAATCATGCTTTCAAAGCGCAATATGGTCGAGGTAAAATTAACGGCGAGGAAGTAAAAGGCTACCTAGAAGAATTAGAAGATCCCAAAAGTGTCGTCGAAACTTATGCAGCAATTAAGTTATACATCAATACCCCAAGATGGAAAGGAGTACCTATTTATGTCAGAACAGCAAAACGTCTTCATGCATCCAATACTGCTATTGCTATTAAATTTAAAAAAGCACCTCTTTCGCTTCCTGAACAAGATGATAATTGGCTAGTTATTAGTATTCAGCCTAATGAATTCACACGCTTTGAAATTCAAACAAAAATTCCAGGGCTTGATACCAAAGTTAGATCAGTTCCTATGGACGCGCCAAGTAGAATTACAGGCGATGAAAGTATAGATGCTTATGAGTCACTTCTCCTTAATCTTATGCAAGGTGATCAATCTCTCTATCTCCATATCAACGAAGTTGAGGCCTCATGGAGACTCCTTGATCCTATAATTAAAGCTTGGAATGAAGATAAAAGTCCAGTCTTTACCTACCCCTCAGGAAGTTCTGATCCTGTTGAAACAAAAGTCATATTTGATAAACCTGAACAATTTTGGCGTCATAGTATTGAAATCAATGATAATAAGCTCTAAAGTAATGAAAATTTAAAAATTATTAGAAATCCCGTAGCCTAAAGATTGTGCAAACGGGATTTTTCTTTTCTAAGACAAGAAAATTATGACTATAAAATCAGATAAATGGATAAGAAAGATGGCTGAAGAGCATGGCATGATTATGCCATTTGAGCCAAAACTTATTCGTGAAAAAGATAATCAAAAGATTGTTTCTTATGGCACATCTAGTTATGGATATGATATTCGCTGCGCTAATGAATTTAAAGTATTTACCAATATCAATAGCACGATTGTAGATCCTAAAAAATTTGACCCAAATTCATTCGTTGAATTTAATGCTGATTATTGCATTATTCCGCCCAACTCATTTGCTCTCGCACGCACTGTTGAATATTTTAGAATACCTAGAAGTATTCTCACGATCTGTGTAGGCAAATCAACATATGCGCGATGTGGAATTATTGTCAACGTAACACCTTTTGAACCCGAATGGGAAGGTTATGTGACTCTAGAATTTAGCAATACAACTCCCCTTCCAGCAAAGATTTATGCAGGTGAAGGTTGCGCGCAAGTGCTCTTCTTTGAATCCGATGACATATGCGAAACTTCCTACAAAGATCGTGGTGGAAAATACCAGGGTCAAGTAGGTGTAACATTACCTAAAATATAAAGGGTTAATATGAAATTTAACTTTCCCATAGTCATTATCGATGAAGACTTTAAATCAGAAAATTCTTCAGGTCTTGGTATCAGAGTTTTAGCAAAAGCAATTGAGCAAGAAAATTTCGAAGTGCTCGGTGTTACTAGCTATGGAGACTTAACTTCGTTTGCCCAACAACAAAGTCGAGCTTCTGCCTTTATACTTTCTATTGACGATGAAGAGTTCACTGAAGAAAATCAAACTGCGTTTCGGCAATTAAAAAGTTTTGTAGATGAAATTAGATTTCGTAATGAAGAAATTCCAATATTTCTGCACGGTGAAACAAGAACAAGCCGTCACATTCCAAATGAGATTTTAAGAGAGTTGAATGGCTTTATTCATATGCACGAGGATACTCCAGAATTTGTGGCGCGTTATATTGTTCGAGAAGCAAGGACTTATTTGGATAGTTTACCCCCACCCTTTTTTAAAGCCCTAACCCATTATGCAGGTGATGGTTCTTATTCATGGCATTGTCCAGGGCACTCAGGTGGTGTTGCTTTTCTAAAATCTCCTGTTGGTCAAATGTTTCACCAATTCTTTGGTGAAAATATGCTGCGCGCTGATGTATGTAATGCAGTAGATGAGTTAGGTCAGCTACTCGATCATACAGGTCCAGTAGGAGCTTCAGAAAGAAATGCAGCACGTATCTATAACTGTGATCATCTCTACTTTGTCACAAATGGTACGTCAACATCTAATAAGATGGTTTGGCACTCAACAGTTGCTCCAGGCGATATTGTGATCGTAGATCGTAATTGTCATAAATCTGTATTACATTCAATAATTATGACTGGTGCTATTCCAATCTTTCTAATGCCAACTCGAAATCATTTTGGCATTATTGGTCCTATACCAAAAAAAGAATTCGAATGGAAAAATATTCATGATCAAATTCAAAAAAATCCATTCATTACCAACAAAAAAGATAAGCCCCGAGTATTAACTATTACACAGTCAACTTATGACGGTATTTTATATAATGTGGAAGAAATTAAAGAAATGTTAGATGGAAAAATTGATTCTCTTCATTTTGATGAAGCATGGTTGCCTCATGCAACATTCCACGATTTTTATGGTGACTACCATGCAATTGGTGCAGACCGCCCCCGCTGCAAAGATAGTTTAGTCTTTTCAACACAATCTACACACAAACTATTAGCAGGCCTTAGCCAAGCATCCCAAATTCTTGTCCAAGATGCAGAAAAAATTAAACTTGATAGAGAAGTTTTCAACGAATCATTCCTGATGCATAGCTCCACTAGTCCGCAATATTCAATCATTGCTAGTTGTGATGTAGCTGCTGCAATGATGGAAGAGCCTGGCGGTAAAGCACTTGTGGAAGAATCTCTTATGGAAGCGCTAGACTTTAGACGTGCTATGCGAAAAGTTGATATTGAATGGGGAGCTGACTGGTGGTTCAAAGTCTGGGGTCCAAATGATTTATCAGATGAAGGTCTTGAGGATAGAGATGCCTGGATGTTAAATGCGAATGATCATTGGCATGGATTTGGTGATCTTGCTGATGGATTTAACATGCTAGATCCCATCAAAGCCACAATTATTACACCTGGACTTAATGTTGATGGAGAGTTTTCTGAGGAATTTGGTATACCTGCGTCTATTGTTACAAAATATTTATCCGAACACGGTGTCATTGTAGAAAAAACAGGTTTATATTCATTCTTTATTATGTTTACGATTGGTATTACCAAAGGGCGCTGGAATACCCTTGTGGCAGCTCTTCAGCAATTTAAAGATGATTATGATAAGAACCAGCCTTTATGGAAAGTCCTACCTGAGTTCATTCAAAAACAACCAAACTATGAACGTGTTGGACTGAAGGATCTATGTACTCAAATTCACGAAATTTATAAAAAGCATGATATTGCAAAACTTACAACAGAAATGTATCTCTCGGATATGGTACCTGCAATGAAACCTGCAGAAGCATTTGCAAAAATGGCTCATAAAGAAATCGAGCGTGTTCCAATTGATGATCTAGAGGATAGAATTACTGCAGTTCTCCTCACTCCCTACCCACCCGGTATTCCTCTTTTAATTCCTGGGGAACGCTTTAATAAAATTATTGTAGATTACTTAAGATTTGCTCGTGACTTTAATGAGGAATTTCCTGGATTTGAAACAGATAATCATGGATTAGTTAAACAAAAAATTAATGGTAAATCATATTACTATGTAGATTGCGTATCTACGTAATATTTTTTTTGTAATTTACGAAAGAAAACTTCAGCCCATTACTTGCAGTATGATCTTCCCTAGAAGATTCTATCCAAATTGCTTTATTAATTTCTGGAAAAAAAGTGTCTCCCGAATAGCTTTTCTTAATTTCAGTAATATACAAATAGTCAACAAAGCTTAAAGCTTGTTCATATATATTTGCACCTCCAATAATAAAAATTTCACTATCATTTTTTGAAATAGAAAAAGCATCTTCAATACTATGAACAACTTCAGTACCATCATATGAGTTTTTAATATTTCGACTAATTACAATATTTCTTCTATTCGGAAGAGGTCGACCGATAGACTCATACGTCTTTCGACCCATAATGATAGTGTGGCCTGTCGTCAAAAATTTAAAATGATTTAGATCTTCACTTAAATGCCACGGCAAAGAATTATAAGCACCAATGACCCTGTTAGAACTCATCGCAACTATTATGGATAACTTAGACACCTTACTAGACTGCTACAGGCGCTTTAATTGCGGGATCAGGATCGTAATTTTCTAAGACGAAATCCTCGAACTTAAAATCAAAAATACTTTTAATATCAGGGTTAATTTTCATATAAGGTAATTTTTTAGGTACTCTTAATAATTGTTCATTGACTTGTTTTATGTGGTTAGAGTAAATATGAGCATCACCTAATGTGTGAATAAAATCACCAAGCTCTAATGAACATACTTGCGCTACCATCATTGTAAGAAGCGAGTAAGACGCAATATTAAAAGGTACACCCAAGAAGATATCTGCGCTTCTTTGGTAGAGTTGACAAGATAACTTTCCTCTTGAGACATAAAATTGAAAAAAAGCATGACAAGGTGGTAACTTCATTTTAGGAATTTCTGAAACATTCCATGCAGATACAATAAGTCTTCTTGAGTCTGGCTTCTTTTTAATTGATTCAATTAAATCTGTAATTTGATCAATATGTTTCCCGTCAGCAGATGGCCAGCTTCTCCATTGATAGCCGTATACAGGCCCTAAGTTACCATTTTCATCTGCCCACTCATTCCAAATACTTACACCATTATCTTTTAAGTACTTAATATTTGTACTGCCACTTAAAAACCATAAAAGCTCATGAATAATTGACTTAAAATGTACTTTTTTGGTTGTAAGTAAAGGAAACCCTTCTGATAAGTCAAAACGCATTTGGTAACCAAATACAGAAATTGTTCCTATGCCTGTTCTATCATGTTTGATATCACCAAATTTTTTGACATGATTAAGTAAATCTAAGTATTGCTGCATGATCTTAAACGTTTCGTCTCATAAACATTTTAACTTGTTCAACTTGGCAATCTAAAACTTCAAACTTTTGCGGGAGATCCTCTAAATACTTGAGTGATTCTGGTCTTTCAGGTTTACGACCTATAGCTTCTTCAATGGAGTCTTCAAATTTGATTGGTAATGCTGTCTCAAGAACAATCATAGGAATTTGTTCCTCCATATGTTCATATGCAGCTTTAAAGCCATCCGCTGTATGTGTATCAATAATGATTTTGTATTGATCAAAAATTTCTTTAATAAAGTAAATACGCTCTTTGTGCGTACTACTTGAAGATGTAAAACCAAAATCTTTAATTTTTCCAAAAATAAGACCTTGGTTTAAATCAAAATTCCCCCCAAGGTCGATAGATTTCCATAATTCATTTAATTTTTTACTATCTCGTCCAATTAAGTCAAAAATAAAACGTTCAAAATTAGACGCTTTAGATATATCCATTGAAGGGCTTGATGTATGAAAAGTATTTTTTGAGTCGCGTGGCTTATACATACCTGTTTTAAAAAATTCATCTAATACATTATTTTCATTGGTAGCAACAATCAATCTCTTGATGGGAAGTCCCATCATACGAGCTATATGGCCCGCACAAATATTACCAAAATTACCAGTAGGCACTGTAAAGCTAACTTCTTCATTATCTCTAGCAACTGCAAGATAACCTTTAAAATAATAAACGATCTGAGCTAAAATTCTGCCCCAGTTAATTGAATTCACTGCACCAATTTTCAAATCTCTTTTGAAATCTAAATCATTAGATACGGCCTTAACTATATCCTGGCAATCATCAAATACACCTTTGATACTTAGATTGAATATATTTGGATCCTGAATACTAAACATCTGTGCGGATTGAAAGCGACTCATTTTTTGATAAGGCGATAACATAAAAATATTGATATTTTTCTTGCCACGCATTGCATATTCAGCAGCAGATCCTGTATCTCCTGAAGTCGCCCCTAAAATATTAATTTTAGTTTTTTCTTTTATGAGTACATATTCAAAAAGATTACCAAGTAATTGCATTGCAATATCTTTAAATGCCAGTGTTGGACCATTTGATAGAGATAAAATATAAAGATTATTTTTAACTTTTAAAATAGGTGTAATGTCTTCTGCTTTTTGCTGTGATCTTGAAAGTGCATATATTTCTTTTGTATAAGTCTTGTTGATAATCACTTTTAAATCATCTTTTGGTATGTCGTCTACGAATTTAGAAATAATATGAAATGCAAGTTCAGCATAGGACATATTTCGCATACTACTTAGATCTTGATTTGAAAATTGAGGGTAATGATCTGGAAGGTACAACCCACCATCAGGTGCAAGTCCCCCTAATAATATCTCTGTAAAAGAAAGCGCTTTTGATTGTCCACGCGTTGAAATATATTTCATAAAACCTTTATTTACTAAGATCTTCTAATCTAATTTTAATAACTTTTCCAACAGTAGCTGCCAGCGCTTCAATTGCATGAATGATAGAATTAATTTCTTGCTCAACAGCTAAGTGACTTAGCATAATAATATCAGCTTCAGATTCTTGTTCTTGAGGCTCTTTTTGGAGCATCGCATCAATTGAAATTTTCTTATCACCAAATAATTTTGTAATTTCAGCTAAAACACCTGGCTTATCTGTAACTCGAAATCTTAGATAATAACCACAGATTACATCTTCAATTTTATATATTGGAATTACATTTATTTTTGAATTTTCAAAACCATAAGAAGGAACCTTGGATGATCTAGAAATATCAATAAGATCTGCTACAACTGCACTGGCTGTCGGAAACGCCCCAGCTCCCGAGCCATAATATAGTGTGGGACCTACCATATTACCTTTAACAACAACAGCATTCATTGCTCCATTGACATTGGCAATTAAACGTTTTTCTGGAATTAATGTTGGATGTACCCTTAACTCAATACCTTTATCTCTTTTTTTGGCAATGCCTAGTAATTTAATGCGATAGCCTAATTCTTCTGCATACTGAATATCTTTTTGCTCAAGCGTCTTAATACCCTCAACATAAACATCTTTAAAGCTCATAGGAATACCAAAAGATAAGCTAGCAAGAATTGTTAATTTATGTGCGGCATCGATACCCTCAATATCAAAAGTAGGGTCTGCTTCCGCATATCCTAATGATTGTGCTTCAGATAGAGCTTTAACAAATGAAATACCTCTTTCTCGCATTTCAGTCAAAATAAAATTAGTAGTGCCATTAATAATTCCTGCCACCCATTCAATTTTATTTCCAGCTAATCCCTCCCTAATTGATTTTAAAATAGGTATTCCTCCAGCCACTGATGCTTCAAAAGCTAAAGTTACATTATTCTTTTTAGCTAACTCAAATAATTCATTTCCAAAATTTGCTATCAATGCTTTGTTAGCTGTGACGACATGTTTTTTATTTTCAATAGCTTTAACTACTAAATCTTTTGCAATACCGGTGCCGCCAATAAGTTCAATAATGACATCAATTTTTTTATCTTCAACTAATTTGAATGCATCATCAGTAATCTCGATGGAAGTTCCTGCAATTTCTTTTGCACGAGAAATATTCTTGTCTGCAACCACTATAATTTTTATATCAGTTGATGTTTTACGCTGTATTTCTTGTGTGTTAAGTTTTAAAAGTTCAAATACACCCCCACCTACAGTCCCAATACCTAATAAACCTATATTCATTCTTTTCATTCGCTGTAGCTTTCTAGTTCGCAGTATTTTGCCTAAAGTTTTCAAGATAGTCAGCGATACGTTTAACTGACTCTTTTAGGTCATCCTCATTTGGCAAGAAAACAATTCTTATGTGATCGGGATCCTTCCAATTAAATCCTGTTCCTTGAACTAATAACACTTTTTTATCAATCAGTAATTTTAAAATGAATTCTTGATCATCTTTAATCGGATATAACTTAGGATCTAATTTTGGAAATAGATACATTGCAGCTTCTGGCTTAACACAGGTGATACCCGGAATTGAAACAAGCATATTGTAAGCAAGCTCTCTTTGTTTAAAGAGTCTGCCCTGAGGCGCTACGAGATCATCAATACTTTGATACCCTCCCAAGGCAGTTTGAATTGCAAGCTGACCAGGCACGTTTGCACATAAACGCATAGAAGCTAACATGTTAAGACCTTCAATATAATCAGCAGATTCTTTTTTATTACCAGATAAAACTAACCATCCTGCTCGATAACCACATGCTCGGTAGTTTTTGGATAAGCCATTTAATGTGACGAAGAGAATATCATCTGCAAGAGATGCAATTGAAATATGTTTCTTTTTATCATAAAGAACTTTGTCGTAAATTTCATCTGCAAAAATAATAAGCTTATATTTTCTTGCAATCTGAATAATGCCTTCTAAAATATCTTTTGGATAAAGTGCCCCTGTCGGATTATTGGGATTAATCACATTAATCGCTTTTGTTTTACTAGTAATTTTACTTTCGATATCTTTAAGGTCTGGGTACCAGTTGGAAGCTTCATCACATAAATAATGTCTAGGCTTACCACCTGCCAATGCCACTGCTGCTGTCCATAGTGGATAATCTGGCATAGGAATTAATACTTCATCATCGTTGTCTAACAATGCTTGCATTGCCATTACGATTAGTTCTGAAACACCATTACCAATAATCACATCATCAACATCAACATTTGGAATATTTTTTTCCTGTGTGTAATGCATGATTGATTTTCTTGGCTCAAAAAGTCCCCTACTATCTGTATAACCAGAAGCTCTATTCATATTTCGAATGACGTCTTGAACAATCTCTTCAGGCGCTTCAAATCCAAAGGCTGCAGGATTACCAATATTGAGTTTGATAATACGGTGCCCTTCTTCTTCCAATTTTTTAGCATATGCCAAAACAGGTCCACGAATGTCATAACAGACGTTATTTAATTTTGATGATTTTTTAAGCTGAGCCAATTTGATTACCTATCTTTGAATATATGATATCTTACCTCGTGAACGCCCATTCTGCCAAAAAATGAAAAAGTTTTGACTCAATTTATTTCTTTAAAAACACGATGTTATGAAATTTCACTTAATTCAATCTGACAATAAAAATCTTATCACAGGGTACGATTTAAACTGGGTGGAAGTAAACCAAAAGCGTCATCAGTCAAGTCTTATGGTGACACCTAATCAACTCCTTCTTGAATGGCCAGTCAAAACCATTAAAGATATTAAAGAAAATACCTTTGAAGCTATTGAATCTTTAAATGTTGAAATTATTTTATTAGGTACTGGAAATATACAAGAACATCTTGAGCCAGGACTTTTGGAATATTTTTCCAAGAAAAATATGGCAGTTGAATGCATGAACAATCAATCCGCATGCAGAACATACAACATTCTAGCAAACGAAGAGCGCAAGATATTACTCGCACTTATGCTTTAAAGATTTTTTGTTGAAAATACAAGACAGGCGTTTGTCCCACCAAAACCAAAGCTATTTGAAATTGCCGTTTTCACTTCAATATTATCAATACGCTTTGTCACGATAGGAAGATCTTTAGCTAAAGGATCTAGTTCTTCAATATTCACTGATGGCGCAATAAATTTATTTTCCATCATAATAAGACTGTAGATAGCTTCATTAACTCCAGCTGCACCTAATGCATGACCAGATAACGATTTTGTAGATGCGATATGCGGTATAGGGCCATATTTATTATCTGCAAATACTGCACGAATTGCTTCAAGTTCTTTCAGATCACCAACAGGAGTGCTCGTACCATGTGTATTCATATAATCGACTTGATTAATGCCTTGAAGGGCTAATTCCATGCAGCGTTGCGCGCCTTCACCACTCGGGGCCACCATGTCATAGCCATCTGAAGTTGCGCCATATCCTGCGACTTCTGCGTAAATTTTTGCATTACGTGCTTTCGCGTGCTCATACTCCTCTAACACAAGTATGCCACCACCTCCTGCAATTACAAATCCATCTCGATTCATATCATAAGTTCGGGATGCTTTCTCTGGCGTTGCATTATATTTAGAAGAAAGTGCGCCCATCGCATCGAATAAAAAGCTCATGGTCCAATGCTCTTCTTCAGCGCCACCTGCAAAAATTATATCTTGTTTGCCATATTGAATTTGCTCATAAGCGTTACCAATACAATGCGCGCTGGTAGAGCAGGCAGAGCTGATGCTGTAATTAATTCCTTTAATTTTGGCACCTGTTGCAAGACAAGCAACCACGCCATTCGACATTGTTTTAGGCACCATATAAGGACCTACACGTCGAACACCTTTTTCACGAAGCGTATCTGTACCCTCAAGCATACTTTCGGTGGATGTACCACCAGCGCCTACAATAAGGCCTGTTCTTATATTAGATACAAGTATTTCGGGAAGATTAGCGTCTTGAATAGCTTCTTGCATAGCAAGCCAACCATAAACATGACCTTTAGCCATGAATCGCAGCAGTTTTCGATCAATGAGTTCAGAAAAATCTAAATCAATAGATCCTGCGACATGGGATCTTAATCCATGAGCCTCATATTCAGGCTGAAATTTAATGCCTGAACGAGCATGGTATAAGCTATCCTGCACTTCTTTTTTATTATTACCTAAACTAGATACAATCCCTAATCCAGTAACAACAACACGACGGGTCATGCGTCGCCTCCCATTAAATAACGATCAAAAATTATCGGTCCGCGAAAATAATCCTACACGTAAATCTTTAGCATGGTAAATATCTCGACCATCGACTGACATTTTAGCATCAGCAATGCCCATGATTAATTTACGCATAATTACTCTTTTTAAATCAATAACATAGGTAATTTTTTTAGCTGTAGGAAGCACTTGGCCTGTAAACTTAATTTCGCCGCCACCAAGCGCGCGACCTCGACCTAAGCCACCTTTCCAGCCTAAATAAAAACCGACTAATTGCCACATGGCATCAAGTCCCAAGCAGCCTGGCATGACGGGATCCCCTTCAAAATGGCAACCAAAAAACCAAAGGTCTTTATTCATATCTAATTCCGCAATAATTTGTCCATTATCATAGGCACCACCCCCATCTGTAATAGAAACGATACGATCAAACATAAGCATAGGAGGTAATGGAAGTTGGGCATTACCTGGACCAAACATCTCTCCAGAACCACAAGACAAAAGCTCTTCTTTTGTATAGCTATTTTTTTTGAGCATTGAATTTAAAGACTAATAATGTATTGAGGAAACATATTCATTAATAACGCCATATTTTATCGTGTTTTTGTCTATTTACCCTGATAAATTATTAGGCTAATATGCAGGGCTTAGTTAAAACCTCAGGTAATAATTTCATTTATTAAGGATTCCATATGGGCGACCAAAGTTTGGCCGACTGGAGAAAGCTTGCAGTCAAACTCGAAACAGAAATCAACAAAGTCATTGTAGGACAAGAAAGCCCTATTAGACTTATTACCACTTCAATTTTTGCTCGTGGTCACGTTCTTCTAGAAGGTGATGTAGGTGTTGGAAAAACTACATTATTAAAAGCTTTTACTAGAGCTATTGGAGGAGGTTATGAGCGTGTTGAGGGTACCATCGACCTCATGCCGAATGATCTTATTTATCATACATATCTGGGCGAAGATGGCAAACCACACGTTAGTCCTGGCCCAATGTTAAAATCAGGTCAAAATCTTTCAATATTTTTCTTTAATGAAATTAACCGTGCAAGACCACAAGTCCATTCCTTACTTTTAAGAATCATGGCTGAAAGAACACTCTCAGCATTTAATAAGGAACATTACTTTCCGCACATGATTGTGTTCGCAGACAGAAATCAAGTAGAACGTGAGGAAACTTTTGAAATTCCTTCTGCCGCGCGTGATCGATTTATGATGGAGATTCCAATACTCATTCCTAAAAGTGATGAAATGATGAAAAGTTTAATTTTTGAAACAAGGTTTCATGATGCAGACAATCTTGTAAGTGAAGTTAAACCTAATTTACTAAAATTTGATAAGTTGAAAGATATATCCAAGACAATTCAAGAAGAAATTACAGCAACAGATGCACTAAAAAATTATGCACTTAATCTATGGAAAGCAACAAAAAGTCCTGCTGATTATGGCATTAAGATACCTGATCTTGATATGAATCGATTAATGATATCGGGATCAAGTCCGAGAGGAATGATGATGATGATGAGAGCAGCTCGAGTTAACGCTTGGTTAAATGAACGGAGTTCAGTGACCCCAACAGATATTCATGCGGTATTCCACGAAACTATTGCGCATAGACTCGTATTTAATCCTGTTTACGAAATGAGAAGAACTGTGATTGCTCGAGATTTAACCAATGGAATTTTAAACGTCATTAACGCACCTTAAATTAGATGGTCAAACCCACTCCATTATTTGATTAC
Source organism: Methylotenera sp. (assembly GCA_005797835.1). Taxonomy (GTDB): domain Bacteria; phylum Pseudomonadota; class Gammaproteobacteria; order Burkholderiales; family Methylophilaceae; genus Methylopumilus. The sequence continues at coordinate 73,970 of SYKG01000005.1, read as the reverse complement.
CACATCGGCTGGAAATCTAAAGGCAAGCGACCTGGTCGCCATAAAAGCAACCAAAGAGGTATGGGTATTGAATTTGCAGGGCATGCGACATTACTTTCTTATCCTGATCCAAGGCGAATAGATATCCGTCAGACTATTAAGGATCCTCTTGGTCAAATTTACGTAAAAATTTTTAATCAACGAAGTACTACACCAGTCATAATTATTTGTGACTTGTCTAGTAGTATGGATTTTGGTGGGAAGAATAAAAAAATCTTTCTAGCCACAGATATCGCCCAGTCTATTGCGCATTCAGTCATTGATCAGCGAGATGCCCTCGGCTTAATAGGCTTTGATGATGAAATTAGAGAAGATTGTTTAGCCCCTATTTCATTTAGATCACAACTTGTATTTACTTTAATAGAAGAACTTAAAAGCTTTATATTGCCCAACAAATCAAATCGGGCAATTAAAGAGTTATATCGATATATGCCGCGAGAACGTTCTCTTATTTTCTTTATCTCCGACTTTCATATGCCCGAAGTAGATTTAGAAAATTGCTTAGCTAACTTAATGAGACACCATGTTGTGCCGATTGTCTTGTGGGATAAAAAAGAGTATAAAAATCTACCAAACTTTGGCGTTGTGACAATCACTGATCCTGAAACAGGGGAAAAAAATACATTGTTTTTAAGAAAAGAATTAAAAGAAAAAATTGTTGCTTCTTTTGAAAGAAGACGTGAGGTCATTACAAAAACTTTCATGAATTTTGACGTCCCACCTTTTTTTGTTGATGAGCATTTTGATGCTAATAAAATGACTGAATATTTTAATCAGTTTGTAGGTGCCTAAGAACATGAAATATCTTTTGTCATTTTGTTTGCTTTTATTTTCCAGTTTTGGCTTTGCTCTTGACGGGCAAGAATGGCCTGATATTCAAGAGGGTATTGTCTCTGTTAAAATTAAAGAACCTCCCCAAAAAGTTGGTTATACCGTAGGTGATAAATCAAAAAGGCATATTGAAGTCACTGTTAAAAAACCTTTTGTCTTAATTAAAGAATCTTTTCCTATTCCTGGCTATGAAAGAAAGTACAGAGGACAAGACTTAGGGATTGTTTTAGAAGAGATGGATTATAAATTAAAAGACAATACTACCACTACAACTTTAATACTCGATCTGACGTATCAGATTTTTACAAATAATGTAGTGACAAAACCTGGATTTCTTCCTGCTGAATATTTTCGATTATTAAATCCTAAAGATCCTAAAAAAATAGTTTTTAAATACAGAATTCCTGAGTATCAAATTGCAATCTCACCCCTCTCGATTTTTGGTGCTGTAAAAATTGAAGAGGATATGAGTCCTTTAAGAGGCCTATTTTTAATAGATGAATCAAACCCTAAAAAATTAATTAAAATATCAGGAACATTGGCCATAGTTTCGATCCTAGGACTTCTTTATATTTTTAGTCAATATGCATGGCTACCCAAAACGCGAGGCATATTTGCAAAAACTCATCGTGTTATCAATAAGATGCAGGCCAATCCTTCTTCGATAAAAAAAGCAATCACCGATATCCATCACGCATTTGATCTTATTTCCTGTAAAACACTTTTTAAAGAAAATATTCAAGCCCTATACCTAAAAAATCCTACGTTTGAAAATGTCAATGATGAAATTCAGGAATTTTTTAAACTCTCAAATTTAGTTTTCTTTAATACATCAAATAAAAAATTTGATCACGAAATAATATTAAAATGGTTGAAAACATTCTCAAGACATTGCCGAGATTGCGAGAGAAAACTTATTGTAGACAAAACTTCACGAATTGTTGGAATCGCCAAATGATCTTTTCATTTCCATTGGTATTATGGCTTATTCCTTTAGCATTCTTTCCTCTTTTTTTAACAGAAGGATCCACACATTTTTACTCTTGGAACGCATTAGTCCCAAAAGATAATCTATCAAAAATAATTACCATTTTTTTAAAGTGTGTAGCAACACTAATTCTATTAGCTATTATTATTGGCTTAAGTGGTCCACATTCTATACAAAGAAAAATAGAAAAAACAGGTATCGGAGCTCAAATAGGCTTAGTGTTAGATCGAAGTGCAAGTATGGATGATTCATTTGCAAGTAATGATCAAACTAAAACAAGTAATAATCAAACTAAAATAGGAGAAATGAAATCTGCTGCTGCAGCAAGATTAATTTCTGACTTTGTAAGATCAAGGAAAAACGACATGATTGGTATAGTTACTTTTAGTAACTCTGCTATGTATGTGCTTCCATTGACTGACAATAAAAATGCCATTATTTCTGCAGTAAGAGCTACAGCTGGTAATGCATTATTTCAAACTAATATTGGAAGTGGGCTAACTTCAGGCACAGAATTATTTAAAAAAGTACCAGATTCTGGCTCAAGAGCTATTATTTTACTCTCAGATGGCGGCGGGCGTATTGATGCAGCCACGCAGGAAAAAATTAAAGATTGGTTTGACCGATTTAAAATTAGCCTTTATTGGATTGTATTAAGACAACCTGGTGGTATCAGTATTTTTAACAGTTTTAAGTTGCAAGATGGTGAAGCTTTGCCACCTCAAATCGAATTAAATGAATTCTTTAAGACACTTAATTCACCTTTTAAAGCCTATGAAGCTGAAGATCCTAAGACACTTCAAAAAGCTATTGAGGATATTAATCAAAAAGAAAAGAAATCAATTAAATATTTTGAAAAAATTCCAGGTCAGGATTTTTCAACCCATTGCTTCGTAACAGCCACAATTTTGATGTTGGCTTTACTGATACTTAAATTGATCATGGTGAGATCATGGCTTTAATAACAAAAAATATTTTTAGTGTCAAAAAACTAAGTTGGATTTTTACCTTAATCCTAATCGCCTCGCTCATTGTGTTAGTTAAACAATTTATTGAATTAAAAAATATTCAAACTTTTAATCGAGCTATTACTGAAGGAAAGACACCTCGTATGTATATTAATAGCTTTGAAGCTCGCTACGCCACAGCATACTGGCTCACAATTAAAGAAAGATATAAAGAAGCAAATATTCTTTTTTCAAATCTTTTACCTACCGCTTCACTATCTCAAAAATCAGCGATTCATTACAACATTGGTAATATTTTCTTTAAGCGAGCATTAGCCCTAAATGGCAGAGATATGACTGTAAAGAATGAAACAGATTATTTGTTTAGACAAGCCAAAGCAGCTTATATGCTTTCGATTAAAATTGATAATCGTGCGTGGGACGTAAAACATAATCTCGATCGAGTCCTCTTAATTTTACCTGGTAATCCAGTACCCGGAGTTGGTGACTCAGATTCGCCTGGACTTATCCTAGGTAATATTCCTATAGGTTTACCTTAAATTCATGAAGCAGTGGCTTAAGAAAATAAAATCGAGATCCAATCTTGATTTTGATACTCTTACACTCATATTATCGATTGTATTTATGGGGCTCGCCATTATTAATCCCGCCATACCCCTTAAACATAATATCTATAACTATATCTTTGTAGCTGATATCTCTCAAAGTATGAATGTGGTAGATATGACCCTAATGAATAAACCTGTCTCAAGACTTGAATATATGAAGCAAACCCTTCGTGAAATTATGTCTGAACTACCCTGCGGGACAAAAGTAAGTATTGGTTTGTTTGTGGGTGTAAGCGTTTCAGCATCCTATACACCCATTGAAGTCTGTGAAAATTTTGACGCTATTGAAGATACTATCGATCATTTAGATTGGCGCTCAGGTTGGTCAGGTAACTCTCGTATTAGAGAATCTTTTTTTAATCTCACACGTTTAATTAGAAGCTTTCCAGAAAACTCTCAAGTAGTTTATTTCACGGACGGAGAAGAAACTCCAAAACTCCATGCATTTAATACCAAAGATCTTTCTCAATTTCAAGGAGGAAATGACTGGGTAATTGTAGGCATTGGAAGTTTCAAGGGAGCACCTATACCGAAATTAGATGCTAAGAATCAACTAATCGGATATTGGTCCAATGAAAGCTTTGCATTACAACCAGGTATTGCTCAAATCTCAGAAGCTAATCTTGGTTCCCGAGACGATAGTACAGCAGGTGGTGAAAGTGATCGTTATATATCTAAACTAGACGAGACATACCTAAAAGATATAACGAAGCAAGTTAATGGTATTTATGTTAAAGGTGATTCAGCATTTAATATTTTAAGTGCGATGAAAAAACAAAAACCTGCTTGGCGAGATGTATCAGATTTTCATCTTAAATGGTTTTTTGCCTCACTCGCAGGAATCATTTTTAGCGGAAGGATCCTGGCAGGAATCATTTTTAGCCTTCGATTTTTTTCATTAAAAAAACTTAAGCAATATGTCATTAAGCTTAGAAAATAAGTTTTGTATTCTAAATAAAATTTCAACTATAAAAGTTGAAGGTGATGAACGAGTTGAGTTCCTGCAAGGCCAACTTACTCAAGATATTAATTTACTGTCAAAGAATAATTCTCTCTATGCTGGTTTTTGCAATCCTAAAGGCAGAATGTTAGCCTTTATGCTTTGTTATCTTAACGATACATCAATACATATACAAATAAATAACTCGATAGAAGAATCTATTTTTCGAAAACTCCAAATGTATATTCTTCGCTCAAAAGTATCTTTATGTTCGCTGAAAGAATCATTTACATGTGTTGGTTTTGTTGGATCAAAGATTTTTCTAGAGCAAGATATTGAACTACCGAAGCATTATTTGGATATTACTCAGTCGCATGATGTCATGATTATGAATATGGGTAGAGATACTGAAAGATATCAATTGATGGGAGAAACTTCTAAGATCCATAAATTTATCAAACTTAATTTGTCAGAATACTCATTAATGAGTTATGAAGGCTGGAATAATCTTAATATCTTAGATGGCATTCCTGATATTTACCCAACTACTCAAGAAGTATTTATTCCGCAATCGTTAAATATGGATCTTATGGACGGTATTAATTTTAAAAAAGGTTGTTATACGGGTCAGGAAATTATTGCACGAACACACTACTTAGGAAAAGTTAAGAGGCGCATGTATCGAGCTTATACTGAATCACAAGAAGACTTAATACCTGGTGATCATATCTTAAATGAAAAGCAAGAAGAAATCGGTCAAATTGTGAGATTAGCTAAAGAAAATGATCATAAAGTAAATATACTGATTGAATTAAGAGTAGAGCAATCTCAAGAAGCACTATATGTTAAGAATAACCTGATTAATATCAATCCAGCAGACAAAGAAAGATTTTGTTAGTCCTTAGATTCTGGCTTGATTAGTTGTTCTGTGTTATCTTTTTCACGATTTGTGACTTGAAAAAAGATTTCGTCTTGCTTAACCATACCAAGTTCATTGCGAGCTCTTTCTTCAATTGCGGAAAGGCCCTGTTTGAGATCACTCACTTCAGCCCTAATGACATTATTTCTTACTTGATTATCCATATTTATTTTCTTCTGAACTTCGATTTGCTTATTTAGCCCCCAAACTTTCAACCAGCTCCCTTTACCAAACCAAAGTGGGTACTGGATTAAAGCTATCAACACCACAAAAATAATAGTTAAAGTTTTCATCTCAAGTTATTTTTTTAGTTGATAGAAAGAAGAGAGGCCTGCATATGATGTTGCGTTTCCAAGTTCTTCCTCAATACGAAGCAGTTGATTATATTTTGCAATACGCTCAGATCTTGAAAGAGAACCCGTCTTTATTTGTAATGCATTGGTTGCAACTGCTAAATCAGCAATCATGGTATCTTCTGTCTCCCCAGAACGATGAGAAATAACTACACCATAACCCGCTTGTTTAGCCATAGTGATAGTCGTAAACGTTTCAGTAAGAGTTCCAATTTGATTAACTTTAATTAAAACAGAATTCGCAACTTTACGCTTTATACCTTCATTTAAAATTTTTGGATTTGTAACAAAAAGATCATCTCCTACTAATTGAATATTTTTACCTAGTCTTTGTGTCAAAATATACCATCCATCCCAATCAAATTCACTCATACCATCTTCAATACTAATGATTGGATATTTATCGCACCAAGTAGCCAGATAGTCTGTAAATTGCTCCCCTGATAAAGATAGATTTTCAGAAGCAAGATGATATTTACCATCTTTATAAAACTCACTACTTGCACAATCAAGCCCAAGATAAACATCGCGCCCTGGTTCATATCCAGCCTGAGCAATAGACTCCATAATCATTTGTATCGCTGACTCATTAGAAGGGAGATTAGGTGCAAAACCACCTTCATCACCAACAGTCGTTGATAAACCTTTTTTGATTAATATCTTTTTAAGTACTTGAAAAATTTCAGCGCCACACCGTGCTGCTTCTCTAAATGACGGTCTTCCTGCTGGAATTATCATAAACTCTTGCATGTCAACATTGTTATCTGCATGCGCACCACCATTGATTATATTCATCATTGGTGTTGGAAGTTGCATAGGACCTGAACCACCAAGATAACGGTAAAGAGGTAAGTTAGAATTCTTTGCTGCAGCAACAGCTGATGCCATTGAAACGGCAAGAATCGCATTAGCGCCTAATCGACCTTTATTCTCAGTCCCGTCTAATTCAATCATGGTTTGATCAATTAGCATTTGATTGTCTGCATCGAGGCCAACTACTGCTTTAGCAATTTCGGTATTAACATGCTTCACTGCATTTAGAACACCTTTACCAAAATAACGGTTTCTATCTCCATCACGAAGCTCAATTGCTTCCTTGCTTCCCGTTGAAGCCCCTGATGGCACCATTGCTCTTCCCATCAAACCAGAATCTAAAAAGACATCAGCCTCTAAAGTAGGATTACCTCTGGAGTCGATAATTTCTCGGGCAACAATTTTTCTAACAAAACTCATTCTACTTTCTTAATCTCCAATAAATTATTTAAGACATTTCAATCAAGCCTGCTTTTTTAATTGACCGGTCAATCTCAGCTAATATTTCAAGAAGTGCTTTCATTTTCTTAAGGGGCCATGCATTGGGTCCATCAGATAAAGCTTCTTTTGGATTCGGATGTGTTTCCATAAAAATACCTGCGATACCACTGGCAACTGCCGCTCTTGCCAGGACAGGAATAAATTCACTTTGCCCACCACTTTTTTCACCTTGACCACCAGGCTGCTGAACCGAATGTGTTGCATCAAATACGACAGGGCAATTCGTTTCTCGCATAATTGATAAGCTTCTCATATCAGAAATTAGAGTGTTGTAGCCAAAGGATGCACCTCGCTCACAGACCATAATATTATCAAGACCACCATTAGACTCTTTAGCTTTTGCAACGACTTGTTTCATATCACCTGGCGCTAAAAATTGACCCTTCTTAATATTTACAGGCTTACCTGAAGTTGCAACAGCGCTAATAAAATCAGTTTGTCTGCATAAAAAAGCAGGTGTTTGAAGAACATCTACAACACTTGCAACTTGATTAACTTGAGATTGATCATGCAAGTCAGTTAAGACTGGAACACCAATTTGTTTTTTTACTTGAGATAAAATTTTTAATCCTTCATCGATACCATAACCTCTAAAGGTTTTATTTGAGGTTCGGTTTGCTTTATCAAATGATGATTTAAAAATAAAAGGAATATTGAGTGCTGAAGTTATTTCTTTTAATTGGCCCGCCACATCTAGAGTCAGAGCTTCAGATTCGATCACACAAGGACCTGCAATTAGAAATAATGGATGTGTTAATCCAACATCAAAGTTACATAATTTCATAACAACCTTCCTTTAGATTGTTTGTGTATGAGTGCAGCTTGAATATATGCTTTAAATATTGGGTGGCCTGTCCTAGGGTTAGATGTAAATTCTGGATGGAACTGACAACCAATAAACCAAGGATGTTGATCTTGAGGTAATTCAATAATTTCACAGAGTTGCTCAAAAGGTGTTCTGGCAGAAACAATAAGTCCTGCTTTGATCAGTTGATCAACATAATGATTATTCACTTCATAACGATGGCGATGACGCTCATTCACTTCAGCCCCATAAATCTTATGTGCCATCGTACCAGACGTAATTGGGCACTTCTGTGCTCCTAGCCTCATAGTGCCACCTAATTCAGAGGAAGCATCTCTTTTTTCAATTACACCTTCAGAAGATTTCCACTCAGTAATTAATCCAATCACACGGTGTTCCGCATTTTGATCAAACTCAGAGCTATTTGCATTTTTAAGCATAGCCTTATGTCTGGCAAATTCGACAACGGCAAGTTGCATCCCTAAACAAATACCTAAGTAAGGAATTTTATTTTCCCGTGCAAATTGAATCGCTTTAATTTTACCTTCAGTTCCTCTTTTACCAAAACCACCTGGTACTAAAATAGCATCCATATCTTTTAATGCTTTAGTATCCGTTTTTTCAATCTCTTCAGAATCGAGGTAATGAATTTTAATTTTTGAGGATGTATGAATACCAGCATGAATAACAGCTTCGGTAAGTGATTTATATGATTCGGTAAGATCTACATATTTACCAACGAATGCAATATCCACATGATGTTTTGTATGTTTAAGTGCATCGGTAATTTTATCCCAGCTTGATAAATCAGCAGGTTTAGCTTGAATATTCAATTTGCGACAAACAATTTCATCAATCATTTGCTTATGCAATAAACTTGGTATTTTATAAATAGAATCTGAATCGACAGAAGAAATAACTGCTTCTGGAGCAACGTTTGTAAATAAAGCTATTTTTTTTCTTTCATCATCAGGAATAGCACGATCAGCCCTACAAATTAAAATGTCTGGCTGAATACCAATCTCTCTTAATTCTTTAACAGAATGTTGTGTTGGTTTTGTTTTTAATTCCCCTGCTGCTGAAATAAAAGGTAGTAGGGTAAGATGAATGTAACAAGCATTTTCACGACCTTCTTCAAACCCGATTTGACGAATAGCCTCTAGAAAAGGAAGTGACTCAATATCACCCACTGTGCCGCCAACTTCAATAATAGCAACATCAGCCCCGTGAGCTCCATGCTCAATATGTAATTTAATTTCATCAGTAATATGTGGGATGACCTGAACGGTCTTGCCTAAGTATTCACCCCGACGTTCTTTACGAATAACGCTGTCGTATATCTGGCCTGTCGTAAAATTATTTTTCTTGCCCATACGCGCAGAAATAAAACGCTCGTAATGTCCAAGATCAAGATCGGTTTCTGCGCCGTCATCTGTCACAAAAACCTCGCCATGTTGAAAAGGACTCATCGTACCTGGGTCGACGTTAATATAAGGATCGAGTTTTAACATCGTCACTTTAATTCCACGTGACTCTAAGATTGCACCGAGACTTGCGGCTGCGATACCTTTACCCAAGGAAGAGACAACCCCGCCAGTAACAAACACGTATTTGGTCATGGTAAGCTTTTAAATAATTGCTGACGGGAGTCTATTTTACTTTAAAGCCATGTGTCTCACAATTGAAGTTTGAGGTTTCTCAGTGAGTGAAAGGGATTTCAAAGGGTTTTTCTTCATGAATCATAAATGGGCTGCATTTCTGTTGATAAAAATAAGCTGCTGTCAACCCGCTTTAATAAAAAAACATCTCCACAAAATCTGTGGATAACTTTGTGGATAAAGGTGACATAAATTTATAACATTCGAATTTATAAGCATTTTTTTAAATCGCTTATTTTTTAAGCTAAATAAAATTTGTTTATAATCAATAAGTTATCTTATGTCCCTAATTTCATTAGAATTTTTGGTCTAAGTTAATGTAAGTTCTCGGTCAATGTGCATAACTGCGCTATTTTGGGAAGTGCATCGAGTGTATTCTGATGAGATTGCTCAATCACTGAAGTTAAATTCATACCACGTAATTCAGCAAAAAAAGTTGCGATCTGGAGCAGCTCTCCTGGTGTATTTCGTCCCTGGTTCCCCAACCAAGATGGCGGAATATCAGGCGCGTCTGTTTCTAAGACGATGGACTCTATCGGTAATGACTTTGCCAATGCTTGAATATGAGTAGCCCTGGGATAAGTCATGGCACCCCCAAAGCCCAATTTAAATCCTAACTGGATAAAAGCTTCTGCTTGTTGCCGACTACCGTTAAAGGCATGAGCGATGCCGCCTCTCACCGGATAACGCCTTAAATATTTAAGGACATCATCAATGGCTTGTCTCACATGCATGATGACTGGCAAATCAAATGCTTGTGCTAATTTTAACTGAGCAATGAAAATTTCTTCTTGAAGAGATTTGTTATCTTTAGTGAAAAAGAAATCTAAACCAATCTCACCCACTGCAATGGGCTCATACGTATTTAAATAAGATTGCAGTGTGTCTAAATCATTATCTTTCATATCACCGATATGCATTGGATGAAAACCTAATGCGTAGAAGCAATTGGAAAATTTTTTTCTAATTTCTATAACATCATCGAAACTTTTACGATTAACTGCGGGAACGATAATTTTTTCAATGCCATGATCAAGTGCTGCTTTAATAATAGCTTCTTGTTCTTGATTAAACTCCATTGCATCCAAGTGACAGTGGCTGTCAATAAGCATTATGAATCATCCCTTTAATTTAAATCGCATTCTTAAGTCTTGACCCACCCAGCGATGATCAATGAGTATTGGGGTAATTTTATTTTCTAGGTTTTCATAAGCAGGCAATATAAACATACCCTTAGCTTCAGATCCTAAAATTACAGGCGCATAATAAATCATGAGTTCATCAATCAAATGAGCCTTTAAAAATGCGCCATTTAAACCTTCACCTGCCTCGATCCAAACTTCATTTATCTCACGCTCTGCAAGCGTTTTAAGAAGTGCTAGTAAATCGACCTTACCACTATCATCTAATTGAATACATTCAATACCTAAAGCTTTTAATTCATGTAATTTTTTTTGTTTATCATTTGCATAAGCTATAAGCAACGGCTTCTCAAGAAGGATATTTGCTTTTAGTGATATTTTTAATTCCGAATCTATCACCACACGCAAAGGTTGCCGAGCGTCATCATAAAGCCTCACAGAAAGTTTTGGATTATCTTGCAGCACAGTTCCAATACCTGTCACAATCGCACAAGATGATGCACGCCAGTATTGTACGTCCTCTCTCGCTTTATCTCCCGTAATCCATTGGCTCTTTCCATTATGCAATGCAGTTTTCCCATCTAGTGATACTGCAAGCTTCGCTCTCACATAAGGTATTTTTTTTGTCATGCGAGAAATAAAACCAATATTTAATAATTGCGCTTCTGTTTCCATCACACCTACGTCAACTTCAATATGAGCATCTTTTAATTTTTGAATGCCCTGACCTGAAACTCTAGGATTAGGATCTTGCATGGCAATAAAAACTTTTTTAACTTTAGCCTTAATTAGAGCATCCACGCATGGAGGTGTTCTTCCCACATACGAGCAAGGTTCTAATGTTACATAGACATCACTTCCTTCTGATCGATTACCAGCATCTTCTAAAGCAATAACTTCGGCATGAGATTCTCCAGCTTTGGCATGATAACCACGACCTACAATTTCATTATGTTGAACGATGACACAACCTACCCTTGGATTAGGAGACGTTGTGAATAAAGCTTTTTCTGCAAGCCTCAAAGCCTCGCTCATGAAAAATTGTGGGGAATGTGAAATCATTTAATCAAGGTCACGAATAACATCATGAAAATCTTCAACATCTGAAAAACTTCTATAAACAGAAGCAAAACGAATATAAGCTACCTTATCCATTTTTTTTAATTCATACATCACACTTTCACCTAATTCCCTCGCGGTGATTTCTTTCTCACCATAGGCTAAAACTTTTTGAATGATACGCTCAATAGCTTGGTCTATATTTTCAACAGGTATAGGACGCTTATGAAGTGCGCGGCTAAATGATTGATGGAGTTTATTGCGACTAAAATCTTCACGCTTACCATTTTGTTTTACAATTTGAGGAAGAGTAAGCTCAACAGATTCGTAGGTAGTAAAACGTTTATCGCATACTGAACATCGACGGCGACGGCGAATTGAATTCCCTTCATCGTTTACTCTTGAGTCAACGACTTGAGTATCATCAGTTCCGCAGAATGGGCATCTCACAGGAAGTTTTTAAATCGAAAATTAAGATCCATAAACAGGAAATTTGGCAGTTAAAGCCTCTACTTTAGCTTTAGTTTCTTGAATTACTTTTTCATCATTTGGATGATCAAGCATATCAGCAATCATTTGTGCCACCATATCTGCTTCTACTTCTCTGAAGCCACGGGTCGTTATTGCAGGAGATCCAATACGAATACCTGAGGTCACAAAAGGGCTCTCTGGATCTTTAGGGATTGAATTTTTATTTACTGTGATATGGGCTTGACCTAAAAGCACATCAGCTTGTTTTCCAGTCAATCCCTTTGGTCTTAAATCAACTAAAAAGACATGTGATTCTGTGCGACCTGAGACAATGCGGACACCTCGCTTACTTAGTGAGTTAGCCATTGTTTGCGCATTTTTTAAGACTTGGGTCTGATAAACTTTAAATTCTGGTTTTAATGCTTCCAGAAAAGCAACTGCTTTCGCTGCAATAACATGCATCAAGGGTCCGCCCTGTAAACCAGGGAATACTAAACTATTAATACTTTTTTCAAATTCAGCTTTCGCTAAAATAATACCCCCACGAGGACCTCTTAGAGTTTTATGCGTGGTAGATGTCACAAAATCTGCAAAGGGAACTGGGCTGGGATAAACGCCTGCAGCAATCAAACCTGAATAGTGTGCCATATCGACCATGAAATAAGCACCTACTTTTTTTGCAATTTGAGACATACGCTCCCAATTAATGTGTAAAGCATAAGCTGAAGCACCGCCAATAATGAGTTTAGGTTTTGATTCGATCGCAAGTTTTTCCATTGCATCATAATCAAGCTCTTCACTGGCATTAAGGCCGTAAGGCACAATTTTAAAGAGTTTTCCCGATAAATTCGCTGGAGAACCGTGAGTGAGATGACCTCCATCCCCTAAGTGCATACCCATAACTGTGTCACCGGGTTTGAGTATTGCAAAGTAAACTGCCTGATTCGCTTGGCTTCCTGAGTGAGGTTGCACATTCACATACTCAGCACCATATAATTTTTTTAAGCGATCAATCGCAATTTGTTCAACATTGTCAATAAACTCGCAACCGCCATAGAAACGTTTACCTATATATCCTTCCGCATATTTATTTGTAAGTTGAGAGGCTTGGGCTTCCATTACAGCTGGACTTGTATAATTTTCGGAAGCAATGAGCTCAATATGATCTTCTTGACGCTTCACTTCTTGGTTAACTTGAAGTGCAATGTCCGGGTCTACAATACTTAATTTTTGAGCTTTACTGAACATATATATTTCCGCTATGTATTTAAAATGATGGGAGATTTTATCTCTGAAAATATGTTATTTTATCATGGGTCTGACCTATCTTTATTAACGAAGTTCTATCTTAGATAAAGTCTAAAAGTTATAATCTTCCAACATATTTAGAAAGAAAGGTTTGTATGTATTGGACTGATAGTCAGAGGATTGCTGAAGCACTCTTCGATAAATATCCCGATATAGACCCAAAAATAATTCGATTTACTGATCTTTATCAATGGATTTTGGACCTCGAAGGTTTTCAAGATGACCCTCATAAATGTGGGGAAAAAATTCTAGAAGCCATTCAGCTTGCTTGGATTGAAGAATCTAAATAATTTATGGCTTTACTCCCTAAAGAGATCTTTAAGGCCTATGATATTCGTGGGATTGTTGGTCAAACCCTAACTCCTGCATACGTTGAGATCTTAGGCCGCGCTATTGGTAGTGAAGCTGTTGATCGAAAACAAAAAGATATTTGTATTGGTTTTGATGGGAGACTCTCAGGCCCAGAACTGTCACAATCACTTATTGAGGGCATACTCAAAACAGGTACTAATGTGATTAATCTTGGGATGGTCACAACACCCATAGTTTATTTCTCAACATTCTTTCTCCAAACTCAATCAGGTGTCATGGTCACAGGAAGTCACAATCCGCCTGATTACAATGGTTTAAAGATAGTCTTAGGGGGTGAAACTCTATCGACAGAAGCGATACAGAAACTCTATATCCGCATAGTAAAAGAGAATTTTTATAATGGTCATGGAATAGAAAAAAAATATGATATTACACATGACTATATTGAAGCCATTAAGAATCATGTTCATTTAAAACGACCTATGAAAATTGTCATTGATTGCGGAAATGGCGTCGCTGGTGCATATGCTCGAAAAATTTTTGAAAGTATTGGTTGTTCAGTTGAGGAATTATTCTGTGATGTGGATGGAACATTTCCCAATCACCACCCTGACCCATCGGAGCCAGATAACTTAGAGGAATTGAAAGTGCACCTTAATAAAAGTGATGCAGAATTAGGTTTTGCATTTGATGGTGATGGAGATCGATTGGGTGTAATCACAAAAGATGGTCAAATCATTTATCCAGATCGACAACTTTTATTATTTGCAGAGGATGTATTGAGTCGAAATCCAAACGCAACAATTATCTTTGATGTGAAATCTACGCGTAATTTATTTCAATGGATTAAAAATAAAGGTGGCAAACCTTTCATGTGGAAAACAGGCCATTCATTGATCAAAGCTAAAATGAAAGAAGTCAATGCAGCGTTAGCTGGTGAAATGAGTGGGCATATCTTCTTTAAAGAACGTTGGTATGGCTTTGATGATGGTATATATGCTGCTACTAGACTTCTAGAGATATTGAGTCGCTCTGACAACCCATCACAGATTCTAAACAGTTTACCTAATAGCTTTAATACCCCTGAACTTCAAATTAAAATGAAGGAAGGTGAACCACATGCCTTAATTAAAAAATTACAAAATGAAGCACAGTTTGCAGATGCAATAGAAATCATTAAAGTTGATGGCTTACGTGTTGAATTTCATGATGGATTTGGTTTGATGCGAGCTTCAAACACCACACCTGTGATTGTTTTAAGATTTGAAGCTGAGAACAAAATTGCATTACAGAGAATTCAAAATTCTTTTAGAATTATTTTATCTAATGCTATTCCTAAATCTCATTTACCTTTTTAAAAAAACTAGGTAAGTAATAATTTAAATCCAGCAATGACTAATACCAATGCCAGTACTTTTTTAATAGTATTAGTCGTATAAAATTTTATACCTATCGTTGTACCAATAAGTGCACCAATCAAAGTTGCTGAGATGAATAAAGTTAGTTGATTGGGTAAATACTGAACAGAAGAATAATTCCCAAGCAATCCAAAGCTCGAATTAATTAAAATAAATAGCGCAGTGATACCTGAAGTAGTCTTTGTTGAACTCCAGCCTAAAAATAATATTAGTGGAGATAAAAATATACCGCCCCCTGTTCCAGTTAATCCTGCTAAAAACCCAATCAATGAACCGATTATAACTGCCATGGGAAACGGTGGCTTCTTAAGATTTGTATCGATCTTATTAGAAAGATTGGTCACAAGTGAAACAGCTGATATTAAAAGAATTATACCCACAATAGATTTATAGATATGGCTCGGCGCATTCATGTAACCTCCTAAAAATGCAAAAGGTATGGCACCTATGGCGATCGGAAGTAACACTTTTAAATCAAAGAAACCCCTTTGGATAAAGCGCCAGCTCGTAAATGAAGCAATAAAAATATTTAAAACTAATGCGGTAGGTTTAATAATGCTACTTGGGATATTAAATAGGGTCATAATCGCAATATAGATTGAAGCTCCAGCGTGCCCTACCGATGTATACAAAACTGCGCCAAATAATAGGCATAAACTGATAGCAAAATCGATGGATTCAAAATGCATAAGGTAATTCCTAATATACTAATCGAAACCTGTAACTCACAAATTATAAATCGTAAAATAGGTTTATCAGAGTAAAATGCTCATCTATAAAAAATTCAATTAAACTCGATATACTATGACTAAATACTACTCTTTTTTTCCGTGAACTTTTTCTTAAAACTTAAGACAAAAACATTATTTATTTATTTATTAAGGTAATCTATGAGAAATCTAATCATATTCTTTTTAGCACTTTTTAGCTTTTCATTAGTGATGGCCAATCAAGATGCCAATAATCAAAAGCTCTATTTACAAAAGAAATTTATCAGCAATATCAATCAATGTAGCAATCCTGCACGTTTAAATCAGTTCATTAAAACTGCACTTAAGGATGTTTCAGACTACGAAAAAAGGGCTAAACATGCAGCACTTATTGAGGAGCTTATTAAATATAATCCCTCATGTTTCCTAGCAAGCGTAAATCGATTAGATCAAAAAAGCTGCAAAATGATTGAGCAATCTTATCTTAATGAGCCCTTCTTTTACCCCAGAGAAGATTTAAGGGCATCACTTGTAACGACTCAAAATTTCAAAGCAAGTTGTTTAGCAAGTTAGGCTTATGAAAATTATTCAATATTTAGTATTTATTTTTTTTCTATTATCCCCTTTATCTTATGCAAAAGAGAAAGTTGAAAAACCGTTTACGGGAACACAAACTGAAAAATATCAAAATGGTAATACTAAATATGAAGTTCATTATGTAAGTGGGAAAAAAGAAGGGCTAGAAACTTTTTGGTACAACAGCGGTATTAAATACATCCAAACTTCATATAAGAATGATAAAGAAGATGGTATTTGGAATCAGTGGTACGAAAATGGTCAACTAAAATTAGAGGCACATTATAAAAATGGCCAAGAAGATGGCTTGTTTTCTTCTTGGTATGACGATGGAGCAAAAAGATCTGAAGCCATTTTCAAAGAGGGAAAAAAAATAGGCTATGAAACATATTGGGAAAGAAATGGTGACATTAAATCAAAAACTTTGTATGAAGATGGAAAACCTAAAAGATAAAATACTTTCTTTTAGGTTTTTTTACTTACCGGCAGCGTTTTCCGATCTTAATTTTTTAATACGCTTACTTTCTGACACTCTTAATACAAAAAATGTGAGAAGACCAATTGCAATCATTAGTAACATGAAAAAGCTGTAAGCTAATTGCCAAGGAATGCTGTTTGTCATCATTGTAAACTCAGACATACCCCCAATGCCCGCAATTATGTTGACAGGCATAAAAACTACACTAATTATGGTCAATCTTTTCAAATCAATATTTTGATTAACGTTCAAGAAGCCAACAGTGGCATCCATTTGGAAATTAATCTTATTAGATAAAAATGATGTATGTCCATCCAGTGAATCAATGTCGCGTAAAATTTCTTTCACGTCCTCATTTTGGCTTACTGATAAAAGCTTTGAACGCATTAAAAATGATAAGGCGTTTCTAGTATCCATCACATTGCGTCTAATCTTGCCGTTAAGATCTTCCTCAATCGCTATATCAGAAAGAATTTTTGCTGCCTGACTATTTGTCATATATGACTTTACAACTTGCTTACCCACTTTTTCTAATCTTGAATATACATCCTCAAGAGCATTAGCAGAATATTCGATATCAGCTGCATACAAATCTAATAACACATCTTTAGCTTGTGATACATACCCTGCTTCAGCTCGCGCTCTAAGGCGCTGAAGTCTAAATACAGGTAATTCTTCATTTCTTACAGTGAAGAGGATTTTATCTTTGAGAATAAAGGCGACTGTCACATTTTTAGCTTCTTTAGTGGTGTCGAGTAAAAAGTTAGAGTGAAGATGAGTTTCACCATTATCTTCTATGTAAAAACGCGCACTGGTTTCCAGGTCTGTTAACTCATTAGGATTAGGGACATGTGCACCAAAAATTTCTCTCGCCCATTCGAGCTGTTCAATTTCAGGTGTGACAAGATCTACCCAAATAGGCTTAGCCTTCTCTAAATCTTTTCTACTGTAGATGGGTATTTGACGAAGCCGACCTTTAAATAGATCGAACACACGAATCACTGTAATTTGTTCTTTATTCTGTGTTTCATCAGATACAAGATCTAAACGAATATCATCTGAAATTACGAGAAGCACATCATCACGGCGATTAATTTCAATGTGGTTCCATACGACAGTACGTTCTTGTTCTGATAAAGTCTCTAAAATTCGCGCAATATCTTTAATTTCAAGCTTTTTGACAAGCTTTTCTAGTTCAACGGAGTTTTGTTTTTGGATGAGAAATTGCACTATATCTTGACGAGACATGTCTTGCCTTTGAGTCAGACCTTCAACCAGATTTTGCTTAGCAAGCAAGTTTTTTATACTGGATAGTTTCTTATCAATGCTATTTTTTTCTGACATGATAATTACCTCTAATTCTTTTTAAGCTTAAGTTTCGGCAATTGTAAAGTAATAGCTATTAAATTGAAACCTTAATGACTAACAAAAAATAAGGGGTGATAAATTAATTAAATGTAGGATACTTAATTTTCATTGACCTTTTTTTTTAAAGCGGTAAATGAGTAAAATACTAAGAAGTAAAATGTTTGGATACCATATATACCATCGAGACCAGGATATGCCATCTACTCTAAAATCAGATATTGGCCAAAAAATTGGGGTTGCAAAGTAAGCCTCGGAATGAAAGGGAAAATCTAAAATAATATGAAATGGCCAGGCTAACATAGCCATAGCCAATGCTCGGTTCACCCGATATATGACGAAGATAACAGGTAAACATATAATAAAACTATGGCCTAGTGAATAAGTGAAGAAGGTCCAAGATGGAATTGTGTCTATAGTTGGTGGTCCAAAATGCCAAAGCCCTGATATGAGATTTATGGCTATCAATAATCCAAATGAAATGAGATCAGGCATTGCACCAAAAAAAATAGCAATCCAAGGATATCGCTTATACCCAAACAATCCATAGCCCCACAGAGCGTGACTTAGAGTATCCATGAGAGAATGATTCAGACTTAAATGTTAATGTGTTAACTGATATTGAAGAATATAAGTCGCAATGCCAGCAAAATAACCAATGAGTGCCAACCAGCTAATTTTTTTAAGATACCAAAAAAATGGGATTTTTATTAAACCCATTGCCGCAATACCTGCAGCCGAACCAATAATAAGTATTGATCCTCCAGTGCCTACGCAATAAGCCATAAACTCCCACAAGAAGCTATCAGGCGGATATTGTGCTAAGTCATACATGCCCATAGATGCTGCTACTAGGGGGACATTATCTACAATGGCGCTCACTAAGCCTAGCGAAATCACAATTAAATCATCCCGTCCAAATAGAGAATTTAAAGTTTCAGCAAACGCATTAAGTATGTGACTGTGTTCCAGTGTAGCAACAGCCAATAGAATACCAATAAAAAAGACAATCGATGTCATATCTATTCGATGCAATGCATGAGCCAAGGTAAATTGTTTTTTATCAATTTCTTCTTTTTTATAATGTATTAAATCCCCTAGCAACCAAAGGATACCCAAACCAAAAAGTATGCCCATAAAAGGTGGTAAATGCGTCAATGTTTTAAAAACAGGGACCATGATTAAAATACCAAGACCCGAATAGAACATTGTATTTTTCTCAAAATTTGATGTTGATACTGAGGATGTCGTCGTTGAAATTTTACTTGCTTGAAAAGAGATATTTTTACCTCGCATTAAATAAGTTACGAATAATAGAGGGGCAATGAGATTAGCTAAGGAGGCTAAGAATAGACTTTTAATAATGGCGAGCGAAGTGACTTGGCCTCCAATCCATAGCATAGTTGTTGTCACGTCTCCAATAGGTGACCAAGCCCCCCCTGCATTTGCTGCAATGACCACAATGGCAGCAAATAAAAGCCTGTCCTCTTGTTTTTGTAATAGCTTTCTTATTAAAGAAATCATCACGATCGTGGCAGCTAAATTATCTAATACTGCACTTAGAAAGAAGGAAAGCCAGCCTATAATCCACAACAATGAGGTAAGTTTTTTAGCCTTTATTCGGGAAGTGATAACATCAAAACCGTTATGAGCATCAATGACCTCAACAATTGTCATCGCCCCAATAAGGAAAAAAACAATTCCAGCTGTGGAGGAAATCGATTCACTTAGTTGATGGTTAACAAGTATATTATTATTGGTAGCAAGAGCGTAAATCGTCCAGAGAACACCTGCACCCAATAAAGCGGTAGCTGATTTATTAATATGAATAGAATGTTCTAGAGTTATAGTGATATAAGTCAGAACAAAAATGAAAATCAGTGCACTAATCATGAATCAATTTTAACAGAAAATGTAAAAAAATTAATTGCTAAGGTTAAATAGCCGGCTATTACTTTAGGATTTTTTTACTTTCTAAAAAAAATGAATTTTTATTCACATAGTGAATCAATAAGGTAAGCAGTAAGCTGAAATATTGCTCGTTTGGCTCCAAATTTTCCCCCGAATGGTTTGGAGTCATTCTTTTTTTTTAATAAGTAAAAAATTATGATAAAAATACTTTTTGATAACCAATGCAGTTTGTGTTCAAAAGAAATCAATTACTACAAATCGATTGCACCCAGAGGTACTTTCCTTTGGTGTAATATTCACACTCATAAACAATTACTCAATCAATACCGCATCACTCGTATCGAATCGCTAATGAGCCTGCATGCTATTGATGATAAGAATAGGATCTATAAAGGTATCGATGCTTTTTGCCTGATATGGAAAAATCTAAAAGGTTGGAAATTATTAAGCCTCTTAATTAATTTACCTTTAATTTACCAAAGTAGCAAAATCTTCTATAAATATTTTGCCGCGTGGCGCTTTAATAAACTTAAATATTGTCGAGTAAATTAATTGTCTTTAATCATTGGAATTGATGGCTGTAAAGCAGGCTGGTTTTCAGTTTGGCAAGATTACGAAGAGAGGATTCAATCTTCAATCTTTAAAAGCTTAGTTGATCTTAAAAAATTCTTTAGCCATGAGGATTACTTAATTATTGGAATTGATATGCCAGTGATATTAGGGGATGAGATCCCACGTAAAGCAGATCAATTAGCCAGAAAAATGTTGGCTAAAAAAGCATCTTCAATATTTACGGCTCCGACACCACATATGCTGCAACAAGACAGTTATGAAAATGCTTCTCTCGTGTCCAAAAGACAATTTGGAAAATCTATTTCCCTTCAATCATGGTATTTATTTCCTAAAATTAAGGACGTCCAAACTATCATTGATCATAAAAATATAAAAATTTATGAAATACACCCTGAATTAAGCTTTAGAGCTATGAATAATGAAGCAGTAGTTCTCGAAAGTAAAAAAAGTGCTCAAGGATTTGATATAAGAAAAGCATTATTAGATCAATATTTTCCAAGATTTAATTTTGAGACTTTAAGAAATCAATATTTAAAAAAAGAGGTCGTGGATGATGATATCCTAGACGCGATTGCGGTCCTCTGGAGTGCAAAGAGAATTCAAGCTAATAAAGCTTCTTTTATACCAAAAATACCTGAAAAAGCTAATATGCAGATTGTTTATTAATGGCCTATATTATAAAAATTCTTATTGCAGTTTCAGTGATTCTTCTTGTGACTGAACTGAGTAAAAAAGATACAAAATTAGCAGCATTATTTTTAGCGCTGCCAATTATGTCATTTACTGCATATACTTTAATTTGGTTTGAAAGCAAAGATGTCGAGAAAATCGCAAGATTAGCTAACGAAAATTTTATCTATATATTTCCAGTCATGCCAGTTTTGCCGCTATTTAGCTGGCTACTTAGAAATGGGTATAGTTATTATACCTCTATGATTTTAGTGGCCACACTGATGCTTATTCTCTTCTATTTACTGCAAAAAATTTATTAATGTTTAAAAGTTTTATTAATTTGTTTATTCGTTAAGATCTCATTAGATCCATACTTACAATAATATTCATATGGTTAGTATCAATAGTTTTTTAAGTGTTCATCTCTTAAATATTTAATATGAAAACTCTCAGACTTGTTTTAGGTGACCAACTTAATCCTAATCACTCTTGGTTTAAGAGTGTTAATAAGGATATCGTCTATATTTTAATGGAAGTTAAACAAGAAACAAGCTACGTGCTTCATCATGCACAGAAAATTCTAGCAATATTTGCTGCTATGAGAGACTTTAAAGAATCCCTTACAAAAAGTAGTCATCAAGTTATTTACATAAAAATAAATGATAAGGCGAATCAACAATCTTTTAAATCCAATCTTAATGCTTTACTTAAAAAGCATCGTATTAGAAAATTTGAATATCAAGAGCCAGATGAATCTAGGCTGGATAAAGAATTAAAAAGTTTTTGTAGTGAAATTTCTATTCCGTCTGAATGTATCTCAACAGAGCACTTTTATACAAGCCGTGATGAAGTAAAAGAAGTATTTAAGGATAAGAAGCAATGGCTGATGGAATCCTTTTACCGCTATATAAGAAAAAAACATCATATTCTGATGTCAGATTTAAATGAGCCAATAGGATCGAAATGGAATTTTGATAATGAAAATAGAAAGGCATGGAAGGGCACCCCAAAAACTTTTAAAGATACTCGACCCAAACATAATCATAGTGCCCTATGGAATGAAATTAATAGTGCTCAGATTCAAAACTTTGGTGAAAATAATGCATCTCAATTTCGTTGGCCATTAAATAGGCAGGAGGCATTAAAGCACCTCGATTCTTTTGTGAAAAATATATTAGTTCACTTTGGTGATTATCAAGATGCTATGCACAAAGATGAGTCAAGAATGTTTCATTCTTTAATTTCTTTTGCTCTTAATACAAAAATGTTATCACCTCATGAAGTTATTCTTAAAGTTGAAAAATCGTATCGCAACGATCTTATATCTATTAATACTGCTGAAGGTTTTATCAGACAAATATTGGGCTGGAGAGAATACATGAGAGGTTATTACTGGGCAAATATATCAACACTAAATAATGATAATTATTTTAATCATCAATTACCGGTGCCGAGCTGGTTTTGGAATGGTCAAACCCAAATGAATTGTCTTAAATATTCGATTAATCAATCTTTAAATGAAGCCTATGCACACCATATTCAAAGACTTATGGTGATAGGCAATTTTTCTCTTCTTGCAGGCATTCACCCACAAAAACTTCATAAATGGTATCTTGGCATTTATATTGACGCCTTTGAATGGGTGGAAATGCCTAATACACTTGGTATGAGTCAATTTGCTGATGGAGGAAAATTAGCGAGTAAGCCCTATGTTTCCACTGCGAATTATGTCAATAAAATGAGTAACTATTGCGAGGGCTGTCATTACTCAAAAAATGAAAAAATTGGGGAAAAGGCTTGCCCATTTAATAGTCTTTATTGGAATTTCTTTTTAGTAAATGCCGCAAAACTTGGCAAGAATCCTAGATTAGGCATTGTATATAAACAACTTAGGGATATGGATCGTGACTTATTAAAGGCTGTACAATCTCAAGCACGTAAACACATTCAAAATATAGAAATCTTATAGCCCATTATTTTTGCAGGAAGAAGCTTTTTTCTTATTTTTCCGATTATGTTAAATTTTTATGGCGCCTACAACGTTCAGAACAATACTTAACTTCATCCCAAACAAGTTGCCATTTTTTTCTCCAAGTAAATGATTTTTGGCAAACAACACAAATCTTGGTAGGTAATTGTGCTTTCTTTATCATTCTCATAAAAAAAATTAACGGCTGATTTTATATTGCGTAGGGCAATAGGCACGTTTTATGTCAGGGGATCTCAGTTTGATATGTTTGACTGATTTTTCTTTGACGCGCTTTCTCCACAATCGATAAGAGGATGGCTTGAGATTTTCTTGCATGATTCTCATTAGAGACGACTCATCTAAATGAAAATTTTTTAAGATGGCCTCAAAAGGCGTTCTATCTTCCCAAGCCATTTCAATGAGACGTGAAAGATCTCCTTCACTCAATGATGGCTTTTTTGCGCCCATTATACTGAGCAAAAAAGATACTTAATAAAAGCAGCGATGCCTAAACCGTAGAATGCAGTGCCAAGAGCACATCTAAAAGCCATATGCCAATTATAAGGACATTTTTTTTCTTGCTTTACTTTCTTTGCCATGATCAATCCTGTTTTTAATCAATACATTTGATAGAGTAAACGCGAAAAATAGAGTTCACTAAATTAATTAGTGAACTCTATCTGCTATGTTAAATTTTTAAAAATTTAAAATTCACCACGAAGACCAATCATAAGCGATCGACCACCCATGGGCGCTATATCTTTAAGGAAAGATGAATGATCCCGAATTTCTTCGTCCAGTAAATTATTAGCACGAGTAAAGGCTTCTAGGTTCACTTGTGTGGGTAATCGATAAGTCGCCAGCATACTGACGTTTGTATAGGCATCACTATGAAGCTCTTTAGTCCCGACATAATTAAAATTTGTAGCCACATGGTCTTGCTTAAAGGCATGAAGCACATCTAATCTTGCTCCAAAGCGATCAAATTCATATTTCAACCCAGCCCCTAATTTAAGAGGAGCAATACGGGGGACATATCCACCATTGGTCTTATCTTTTGCCTCCACATAATCTCCCCTAAGATTAAATTGGAGATAATCATTAAGCATAGTTTTACCCTCTAATTCAACTCCTTTAAACTCAGCCTTAATGCCTGAGAAGACAGATTTTTTATAGGTAATTTCTGTACCCTCTTCCTCCTCATTTTCGCCTGTTCCCGAAGTATTGGTTGATAAAAGACCAATGAAGTTTGAGAACTTATTAAAATATGCCCCAAAGCTCAAGCTATCTTGTCCTGACTTCCAGCGAATCTGTCCATCGATACTATTTGATTTCTCTTTTTTTAACCCAGATTGGCCCTCCTCATAATTACCCGTTGCCACATGAACCCCATTTGCAAAGAGTTCAAAGTAGGAGGGTGCACGTTCATTATGCGATACATTAGCCGTTAATGACCATCGCTCATTAAGCGCATACAAGCCACCAATCGCACCATTATTGGTATTAAATTTTTTAGTTGTTGGGTTACCAAACTTATTGTCTTCGCCGCCACCTGCACTTTTAAGCTCATGTTGACCATGCCTTAAACCAAAGCTCAATTTATGTTTATCGATAGGAAGCTCCTCATAAACATAAAAGGATTGAGATTTAGCCTTTGAATTGGGCACAAACGCCTCATGTCCAATGGCATTAAATTTTCCACTATCAAAGTGCACGCCCAAGATACCAGTCACCCCAGCAATGGGCCTGTGTCCTATTTCAAAGGTCCCATCAATCCCAGAATTTTTAAAACTGGTATGGATCACACTACCCGCTTTCTCGTCATGCTTATAGTCTGTGTAGGCAACCTTGACTTTAGCGCGATCAAAAAAAGTATTTAAATCTTTGAGTTCGGATGCGAAATCATAGCGGTCACGATCCATATCGAGATGAATACTTGGCTCTTTGACACTTCCATAAACACTTTGATGTTTTGCATAACTAAACCCTGCGAAGCCTTTATCAAAAATCATCGAGGCACCGATTGCACCCCCTTTTGTCTCAGATTGGCTATTGAGGAGTTTATTTCTTCCATGATTGGTAGAGTAGGTTTCATAAGCCCCTGGATACACACTACTTGCTTTGGTCCCACCATCTGGGGCCCAAGCTTGCGTCGATTCAAGTCGATTAGAAACTGCATTGCCTGGAATGCGGAAGTTTTTACCATCACGATTGTAAGCATCCAAGTGCATCACAAAATTCCCTGTGCCAATATCAACAACAGCTGCTTGGCTTTGCTCTAGATTTGCTCCCCCATATCTCACTTCACCACGTCCCATAATACCTTGAAGTTTTTCTTTTGGAATTCTATGGTCAATAGCATTGACAACGCCCCCTACCGCCCCACCCCCGTATAAAAGTGTGGCTGGGCCCCGAATGACATCTATCTGTTCAATGATGAGTGGGTCAATGGCAACACCATGGTCGAAACTTAGGTTAGAAGCATCTAAGCTATTCACACCATTTTGTAAGATTTTAATACGGTCACTGTCCATACCCCTAATCATGGGACGTCCTACTGAAGGGCCAAATGAACTATTGCTTATCCCAGGGATACCATTCAAGGTTTCAGCTAAGGTACTTTCTCTTTTTAATGAGAGCTCTCGACCATTTAAGATTGAAATGGGGACTACCATTTGATCTGAACCTACCCCAAGAGGGTTACCTGTCACGGGGGTAACAGGAAGATTTATCATAACTTTTTCAGCGGCGATGGCTCCGCTTGATGATACAAACATAAGCGCTAAAGTTAATTTCTTGAGTTTCATTTCACACCTTTTTTTAATAATTCAAACAAAAGTCCATCAGATTAAGATGGGGTTATTTTTAACGTATTAAGAATTTAAAGGTGTTGAGGTGGGTCGCGAGCAGCAAAATTCAATATCGCGGGAGACTGATAGGAGTAAATGCCTAAAATAAATGGGGTGTCATGATTCAATACGTCTAAATGCAATGTATAAAAAACGTGGTCAGCATATTGAAGATTTGCAAACTGTGCACATTCAGGGCAAAAATTTGAATCAGATTTTTTAGAATGAGTTTGTTTTAAATCATCTTGAATATGAGAAACTTGATGTGAGAGTGCCGCATGCTGACTAAGAACAAAAAGAAATATCAAACACAATATAGAAAAAAGTTTTTTTAACATGTCGCTAATTTTAACACCAAAAATGCAACTATATTGCATATTTTTCAGTACTTTAAATTATTGGCAACGAGAACACTTGCCCTTAACGGTAAGCTCAATTGTATCAAAGATGAATTTTGGGGGTAGCTCGAGCTTAAATTTTGGATGAATATCGTCTAAACAAAAAAATTTCCCGCAATTCTGACAATTAAAATGTGCATGTAAGTGATTATCGGGAGCGATTTTTCGACTCGAACGATACTTTTCATTAGACTGAATAAATTGATGATTGATTTCAAAGTACCTTGCACGGTCCTCACCCGAAATACGATGAATTAAACCATTTTTTAGCAACCAATTAAGATTCCGATAAAGTGTCACACGATCAAAATTTTGTGGGAGCTTCTTCAAAATCTCTTGGTGAGACAGTGGTCTTGGATTTTTCAGGAGAATATCTGTAACCTCAAGGCGAGCTTGAGTAGCTTTTAACTTTGTTTGATTAAATAAAGTCTGAGATGTTTTCATTTTTTACAAATAATATTATCTATTAATAAATTTAAATTTGTAATAAAAATTTTATGCTCACCTAAAAATTTATATTTTATTGCAAACATAAAGCTAAGCCTTTTTCAAAAATTTCCTGAGGGAGTTTTTTTCCTATAAAGACCATGACTGACCCCCGCTTTTCATTCGTTTTCCACTGACTACCTTTTTCTGCACCCATAAGCATATGCACACCCTGAAAGACAAAGCGGCAATCTTCCCCAGCAATATAAAGAATACCCTTATATCGTAATAACTGAGGGCCCAAAATACCCAACATATCCCCTAAAAACAGTTCAAGCTTTTCCATATGAAATGGTCGATCTGATTTGAAAACAAAAGAGGCAATATCATCGTCATGTTCATGACTAACATCCTCTAGGAAATCTGGCTCTATTTTTAAAATTTCATCCAAAGAAAATCCAGAAATATCTAAAATATCCTTAATATCTGTCTTACCAAAGTGAACATTTTTAATTGGTGCACGAAAATTCATCTGACGCAATCTTGAAGTCAAAACTTGAATAACGTCGTTTGAAAGAAGATCAGTTTTAGATATTAATATTCTGTCAGCAAACCCCACTTGCTCTTGCGCTTCATGGTGTTCATCAAGTTGTTGCATTCCATGCACAGCATCTACCACCGTAATAATTCCATCCAATTTATAGCGCGCCTCAATATCAGCCTCCACAAAAAAGGTTTGCGCTACAGGTGCAGGATCTGCTAAACCTGTCGTTTCTATAATCACACGATCAAAATTTAAGTCGCCTGCTAACTGTTTTCGTGCAAGGTCACCCAAAATGCGAACTAAGTCACCTCGAACTGTGCAACAAATACAACCATTATTCATTTCTACAATTTGCTCTTCACCATGAATGAGGAGCTCACCATCAACTCCAGACTCTCCAAATTCATTCTCAATGACAGCAATTCGATGTCCATGCTCTTCACTTAAAATACGATTAAGCAAAGTTGTTTTGCCCGACCCTAAAAAACCTGTCAAAATTGTGACTGGTATTAAAGTATTAGTTTTCATTTTATATTCGTCCTTGTTCAATATTTTTTATAAAAGAAACCACTAAAAGTCCAATTGCCATTAAGCTTATTTGAAAGAACATATCTTTTGGTTTACGATGATGATGGAGCTCAGGAACTAAGTCTGCAATTGCAATATAGATAAAACTTGCAGCCGCTAAAGTTAACACGTAGGGAATGATGCTTTGTGCATCGTTTAGACTGAGCCAACCAATCACGCCCCCGAAAGTCATCGCGAATCCTGAGAGAGCATTAAGTAAAATTGATTTTATTTTTGAAACACCTGCATTGAGTAACACAATAAAATCAGAGATCTCTTGGGGTATTTCATGAGCCGTAACAGCAATAGTGGTTGCCCAACCTAATTTCGAATCAGTCAAAAAAGCAGCTGCGATTAATATGCCATCAACAAAATTATGCATTGAATCACCAAGAATAATCATTGATACAACCGGTTTTTCTTGCTTAAGCCCTAAGGAAGCAGAATGATCATGGCGCCATAAGGCCACTTTTTCTAGAAGAAAAAATCCCATGATCCCAGCAATCAGAACCCAACCAAGACTTAAAGTGTCCAATCCAAGTGAGATGGCCTGCGGCAATAGATCAGTAAATGCAAAACCAAGTAAAATGCCTACAGAAAATGCCACCATCCGGTTGGTAAATCTACTTAAAAAAGATAATCCCAATGAAGCTGCTAAAAATACAGAAAATACTCCACCAATAAGTGTCGCAAGAATTATTTCAAGAAGGATCATTAGAAAGAAGAGACTAAATAATTAGAGCTCTTCAATTTACAGATAAATAGAATTTATTGCAATAATGTTGCATTAAATTTAAGAAGTTTTAATAAAATACCAAAGATTAAAATCGGTTACTTAATTCTGCAAGATAAAACCATTCATTTCCTGGCAATGCTTGTGTATTTGGAAACATAATTTTTACATCATCATTAGTAAAAACTTTTTTGCCATTGTGACGGGTTCCGATAACTTGGCCAGCTTTAACATGATCAAAACTTTTCCACTCTTGACTAAAATAATCGCCCTCATGAAGCTTATCTATCACTTCAATAATTCTTAAACATTGATAATTTGATATCCCCATCGGTAAGGGTCCGTCCACGAGCCCTAAATGGAGCAAGCTATTTGATATTGCTTGATAAGCGACCTCAGGTGCACTTAAGTCATTATGTTGACCGCACTCCAACGTAATACCGTAGCCCCCTTTGGAACGAATAAATTCTGTGGTGCCCATTCCATAGTGAATATCTAGATTTTGAAGTTGTGAGTTTTGTGGGTAATCATTCTTATTAGCACAGCGGTATTCTACCCCTCTTGCATAAGTGTCAAGCCAACCATCTACAAATACTTTGACGCCTAATTTTAGGGCAAGCTCTTCTTCTTGTTTTGCAAATTTAAATGGTTCTAATGGACCAGAATTATTTGCAGGTCCTATTAAGGCAAATGGTGACCCAGGGGAGTGAAATGAATGTAAGTCTAACAATACATTGTGCTCAGATAAAAGGGGACATAACCAATTTGCTACATAATCCTCAAAATATTTTGGATTCAAATTTGGATTAAGGTTTCGATTCAGATTTCTATCGCCCATACGTTGCTTTTTAGAAAAAGCGAGAGGATTGGTAATTGGAACAAAGGTTACACTTCCTGAAGTAATAACTTTCTTTTTAGTATCTAGCTCATCTATAATTTTTTCTATGGCCTGAGTCCCACAAATTTCATTTCCATGCACAGCTCCTAATACAATTAAATTTAAACCAGATTTTATTCCAGAATATCTAACTGAATTAAAATGAAATGAATTTGACGAAGTGATGTTTTCCATATAAAGCTTATTTTCTAATAATTAATCACAAAAAAAAATTTATTGATTGTGATGTCATCAAAATTTTGGGTAAGTTTCTTTAGTATATCTTGTTCGGAGAATGGTTGATAGTGGCTAAAAAGAAGACCAGTAATTAAAGCCAATTTCGATAATGTTTATTTAAGAATATAAGAAATGCGATGATTATCAGGTGTGATTGATTCTAATTTTACCCACTCCTTATTATCTTTATACCATAACTGAATATTAATTTTAGGGGCTAGAACCTGATATAAATCAGTTTCAAAATTTTCATTTTTAACTTTAATAGATCTTTTGCCTAAATTTTTAATCTCTACTTCCACATATTCACCGGTCTGAACATTTAAAAGTTTTTTTTGTTTTAGCATAAGAGGATTCCAATAACTAAAAGTCATAGGGCACTCTGCTACAAATGTTTTATTTGCTGGTTCAATTAATCTAAAATTACTAGCTTCTGTTTTACCTAATACTTTAAAATCATCACCCCCATCTTGGGTTGAGGATTCAATGGCATACAAACAATCCTTATTCCAAAGCTCTTTCGATATATGCTTATATTTATAAACTGGAATAGATAAGAGTGTGACTTTAAAACTAGCATTACTTATAAGCTGATTAAATTTATCCTCTTCTTTGAGTTGAAAAGAATGCTCCCCAATCAATTTTTCATCCATAAGGACATTAAAATTCCAGTCTTGTGCAAAAGATAGATATGGAAGCAAAAGAATAATAAAAATTAAATTTTTAAAAGAAAAAGACAGCATGATAAATTAACAAACTCCATTCCAAGATTTTTCAAGAGATTGGGTTTCATTATTTTTTCCAGGGAAATTTTGAAAATACATATCAATGAGATAAGGAAGTGTCACAGTAAGTTTTGAGCATGTACCTTTACTTCTCAAACTGCCCTCATACATCTTATCGAGCTCACCACCGTTGATTTTAGGTTGAGCAATATCAATACGAATATATCGTGTAAATAAAGTATACTTATTAGTACGGGTTTGATATCCACGATATCCGTACAAGGGCATACTTGGATAAAAACCATAGTAATTCATAGAATAACCTGTATAGCCGATCATACCAAAATCAGGGACCGTATAGGTCTCAGTCATATCTTTTCCATTATCGTCTCCATAATCAAAGAAAAGGATTAGTTCTGGTTTTCTTGAATGATCAATGACAGTAAAGCCTAATTTCTCGATACGATCTTTTAGAATTGCTGCGTAATTTTTAAATTCCAGAGAGCTTTTTTGCGTTTGATGCCAAGGAACGATCGCGATTGTAGGGGGGTTAAAATCTTTAGGCAATTCGTGAAAAACAGTGAGTTCAGCTTTGATTATTGGATTCTTCTCAGCTAAATGTTGGCATCCCGAGAGTGTAAGAAACATTATTAAGGAAACTAAAGTAAAAATTAATCTCATTTTTTTTTGACTACAAAGTTAAATTTTTGTTCACTTATTGATTAAAAATAAAGTTCGAAATACTACCACGTTGCATCTTTTTCTTGATTCTCAGAAGCCTCCCAAATTTCCTTTGCGGCATCAAGATTAATAGCCATTATAAAAAATCCAACTATTAAGTCCGGCCATATCGAATACCAAATAAAACTGATTAAGCCAGTAAGCACAATCGCAATATTAGCGAGGGCATCATTTCGTGCTGAAAGAAAAGCAGCACGAGTTAGACTGCCCTGATGATGCCTAAATTGCATCAAAATATATGTGCAACTTACATTGATTATTAGAGCTCCAAAACCAGTCAAGGAGAGTATTGAGGGATCAGGGACTGATGGCATATAAAACTTTTGCCAAGCTGTATATAAAAATGCACATGCAGGAACTAATAAGAAAATCGCTAAGCATTTTGCGAGTCTTGCTTTGTTTTGATATGTCCAACTTACTGCTAAAAAGATAAGCATATTGACTGATGTATCTTCTAAAAAATCGATACTATCGGCAAAAAGAGCCGTTGAACTTATATTGCGCGCGACAAAAAATTCTACAAAAAAATAACATAAATTAACTAAAGCTACGAATAAAACAGATTTTCTAAATAACCTCTCTTTATTTTGGAGTGAAGGCATTCTTTGGGAAATGCTACTTCACTTCAATCTTTATCATTTTACTTAAAGTTTTACCATATGAGCGATGGTAGCCATCAGCAAATTGGAGAGTCAGGGTATAGGTGCCAGAATTTAAATAAAGCTCAGTTTCTGTCTGTCCTTTACCAAAATGTAAGTGACTCTCGTCAGCTGGTATCGTTATTCCTTTATCTATATAGGTCTGATTAATCAATAAATGATGATGGCCTGAACCCTCCTTCAATTCTCCAGCAGGTGCAATATTCAGACCAGAGACTTTGAATATCACTTTAAAAGGATTTGATACCTGATCACCATCTTTAAGATTTACAAAATCAACAGATGGCTCAGTAGGTAAAATTTCACTGCTTGGATAAGAAAAGGGATGAGATGAAAGAAATAAGGCAGATAACCCTATTAAAAAAAGTGTTTTTATTTTCATGGTAGATAGATTTAAATAATAGTTTTTAAATAATACAATAAACTCATTACATGTAACGCCTCATTCAAATGAAATACTTTTGCAACTTTTTACTTATTATGTCCCTTTTTCAGCCAATGAATTTAATGGCCGAATCAAAAAAAAATATTCTAAAAATTGCAATTCTCTATGATGATGAATTTCTTCTTCATAACACTGGGCATAATCACCCTGAAAATTCTGATCGCATCACACATGCAATTAACTCTCTTCGAAATGATTCGAAATTAAAATTAAATTTAATATGGCCATCTTTTGATTATGCGCCAATAGATGTTATCAGCCTCGCACATTCTAAAGAATATATAAATCTAGTAAAGTTAGAATCAGAAAAGCTAAGTGGGTTTTCAGCAAAACTTAGTACAGGTGATACTGTTATCTCAAAACAATCATTTCAAGTTGCAAGAAAATCTGTCGGAGCAGTGACTCATGGTATTGATCAAATCATGAAGGGAAAAGTATTTAGTGCATTTGCGTTCACGAGACCACCTGGGCATCATGCTAATAAGGATCGAGGTATGGGATTTTGTATATTTAATAATGTGGCAATTGCTGCTAAATATCTTCAACAAAAATATGCTATCAAAAGAATATTAATCGTCGATTTTGACGTTCATCATGGTAATGGCACACAAGATATTTTTTATGATGATGACTCTGTATTCTATTTTAGTATTCATCAGCACCCTTTTTATCCTGGCACAGGTCGTCCAAATGAACGTGGGGTTGGAAATGGTTTGGGTTTTACATTAAATATCGATTTACCAAAAGGAGCTGGTGACTTTGAGTTTATTGAGGGATTAAAAAATCAGTTAATACCTGCAATGGATGAATTTAAACCTGAGTTTATTTTAGTTTCTGCTGGATTTGATGCTCATGAGAATGACTTGCTTGGACAATTAAATTACTCTGATGATGGCTATAAGAAGGCCACAAATATTTTATCGTCTATTGCAAAAAAGTACGCGTCTAATCGCATGATGTTTGTATTAGAAGGCGGTTATGAACCGACAAATATCACAAAAGCTTCTCAGAGTATTTTAAATACAATTATTTCTCCCTGATAGATCTTCAGAAGATTCGCGCGATTCATTTCTTATCAATTAAATTACATATTTAATTTCATTTACTTTATTTAGTTTGCTTTATCTACATAGATTGACTTGACTTTTTAAACGAGAATGATTGTTGTTTGACTTTTTAAATGAGAATGATTATCATTAAGATATGAAAGATGTGAAGATTAAAGAAAAAATAATAAAATCAATAGGTTGCCTTTTAATAAGCAGCATTGCACCTTCCCTTTTGATGGCTGAACCAAGTGAAAAGATTGCAAGGATCGACCTACAAGAAATAGAAGTTAAAGATCAGCTACCTAGAACATATTTAAAAAAAAGAATTTTTACAGCAACAAAAACAGATAGTCTGATTCGAGATATTCCTCAATCAATATCAGTGATTAATCAAGAGCAAATTAAAGATCAGTCTACTTTTGGTCTCATAGATGCTATTAAATATTCTCCCGGTTTGATGGCAGGACAAGGTGAAGGTAACCGAGATAGTGTTTTTTTTAGAGGTAACCAAAGCACATCAGATTTATTTGTGGATGGCATAAGAGACGATGTTCAATACTATCGTGACCTATACAATATTGAGAGGGTCGAAGTGCTGATGGGGCCTAATGGTATGATCTTTGGACGAGGTGGTGTTGGTGGGGTAATTAACCGTGTTGTCAAAGAGGCAAATTGGAATAATAAAAGTGAATTCATAATTCAAGGGGGCGCTTATGATTTCAAACGTTCATCCATTGACTATAATCAAGCTATAAATGATTCTCTCTCCATAAGAATTAATGGGGTGATTGAAGAATCGGGAAGTTTTAGGCATGGCGTTGACAGTGAAAAAAAGGCAGTCAATCCCACAATCACTTATAAATTCTCAGACAAAACAAAGCTGATTGCTGGCGTAGAATATTTTAATGATCAAAGGATAGGCGATCGCGGTATACCCTCTGTAGCTAATGGATTGCAGAGTTATCCCTATAAAACAAATCGCTCAATATTCTTCGGAAATGCCTCTCAAAGTCCTACAGAGGCTTATATTAAAAATGGTTACGCCATTTTTGAACATGCCTTTGATAATGGATTAAATCTTAAAAATCACGCCCGCTTTACTGACTATGATAAGTACTATCAAAATGTTTACGCAAATGGTCAGGTAGAGTCAGCCGGAACGATCAGTATTGACGGTTATATCGACGATACCCAAAGACAAAATTTTTTCAATCAAACGGATTTAACCTATCACTTTAAAACAGGTCCGGTATCACACAAATTCCTGAGTGGTATAGAATTTGGATTTCAAGAAAACCAAAACTTTAGAATTGCAAATAGTGAAAGTCCAGACCCTACACCCTCAGCTTCCAATCCCTTTGCCCTCCTCACTTTTGGATCTACTAGAAGCAGAAACACGACGACTGATATTTATAATCAAGCACTTTATTTTCAGGATCAAATATATTTGAATGAGCAATATCAAATTATTACAGGTCTTCGTTACGATAAATTTAAAACTAAATTCAATGACAAGGTCACCGTTGGCAATAGCTCTAACATTGATGATGAATTTCTATCCCCAAGAATCGGTTTCGTTTATAAACCGATTGAGCCGATGTCTATTTACTCGAATTATAGTTTAAGTCATCTGCCGAGAACAGGAGAACAACTAACCTCATTAACATCGACTAATAGATCATTCGACCCAGAAAAATTTACAAATATTGAAGTTGGATTTAAGTATGATATCTTACAAAGTTTTTCAATTAGCTCTGCTATTTATCGCTTAGAAAGAAGAAAGATGCAAATCACAGATCCCTCAAATTCAACAAATCAAATTCTAATAGACGGTCAAGTATCTAAAGGTTTTGAATTAGGGGTAGTAGGTAACTTATCTGAGTCATACAGTTTATACGGCGGATATACCTATCAAGATGCAGAAATTACGAAGACACAAGGCACAGGCACCTCGCAAATTGCATCGGGCACGGCGCTGGGTCATGCAGCAAATCATGCCTTTTCATTATGGAATAAATACCAATTTAATGATACATGGAGTGCGGCTTTAGGTGTCGTCAGTCGAAGTGATATGTATGCTACAACACCTACAGTATCAACTGCTGTCAGACTTCCAGGCTATGCAAGATTAGATGCAGGGCTGTATGCAAATATAAATAAACAACTTAGATTTCAATTGAATATTGAAAATTTACTTGATAAAACTTACTACCAATCTGCTCATAATAATAACAATATCATGTTTGGATATCCTCTCACTGCTCGGGCATCATTGACCTATACTTTTTAAAATTATTTTGATCTAAAGCCTCAAATTTATTAATACTTTCCAAAAAAATGTACGACCGTGCGACTAGTCACTGGCAAAAGCATATGAGAAATTGTAAGGGCCATCAAAACAGAAAAAATTATATTCAAATAGTTAATTTGTAGACTTTCTGAAAGAATAAAATATGAAAATAAGGTTACAGGCAGGGAAAAGAGTATTAAAAAAAAGAAATCTTTAAATGATTGAACTCCAATATTAATTAATCCCCTAAGGCTATGTAAAGCGCAAAAATAAAAAGTAAACCAATAAAGAGGTTTTAAAAAGCTAGCCAAAACTATGGTGATTAAAAATTCTATGATTAGAAAAATTTTATCTATTTTCTTAATATTCCGACTAGTCAAAACATAGAGTAAGAAACAAAATATAAGAAATATTATTGCTAATTTCATTATCAAGAAAAGTTTAGTATTTATATCAAAATTTGTTAATAGGTCAAAAATCGACTTAACTTCCTTTTCAAAAAAAAGTACAGGTAATAAAGTCATAACAAATCCCCATACATGTTTAATATTCCTACTAAGAGAATTCAAATATAAAAGATCACTAACCCCAAAATGAAATATTGACATCAAAAGAAGAACGAGCAATCCCACTGCAGGGCTTATAAACCATAATGACAAGCCTAAAAGTACAATTAGAAGATAAAATAAAAAAACTGCCACTCTCAGTTTAAATTTAGTGAAGGCTCTCCAGATAATTATCGAGTCAGCCGCTCCATGAGATATGCCAAAAGACATAATAATTAAGAATAAAAAGAATATAGATGAATTGATATCACTCATTTTAAGACTAGAATGATATTGCGAAGTTAATACTACAAATAGACTTACTACTAAATAAAATATCTGATGAATCCTAATCTTACTTAACATATAAATTTATCAAACCTTTACACATAATTATTTTAGGTAATTTGAAAATAATAAATAAATAATCAATTAATTTTGGTTGATCTGCTAAAAAACGAATAACTGAACTAATTGGAACTTTAGTAAAAAAATATTTAAATATTTTTGGAGCGCTCTGAGGATTCGATCTTATTGCAGAAAGTAAAACTTTATCTAGCCAATTAGTTAAATTATTTTTTTTATAATGAATCATTTCATAACTAAAAATTTTTTGTGTATCGATTTGATTTGCCCAAAGCGCGATACGAGTAAATGCATATCCTGATGCAGGTCTTGAAGCCCCTCCGAAATTTCCTATTCTAAAATACTTATCAGAATGATTTAAATCAGGATAAGGTGACATTGGTAGCACAGCTTTTTCACTTCTTAATATTTTTTTTACAAAGAATTTTTTTAAAGTAATCTTATGAAGTCCCTCTAGTAATTTAAAATCTGTCTCAGAGGTAAAACATGTTGTTTCTATTAATGCTCTATTTTGAGTAAAAGGTAGAATATAGGTAAAAATTACACTATTTTTTGAATCAGAAAAATCCATCAAGGTAGCAATATTTGCGTCAAATATTTTCTTAGTTGAAATAATTTCAGTACCTATGAATACTTGCTTTAAAGATGGATATTTATCATCAAATTTTTTATTGGGTCTACTATCTACAATGTATTGAAATGGAATTTTTTTACTTTTTAAATGAATGAGCCAATGATTTTTCCCTTTTTCAATATGTTTTATTGAACACCCCCGTTGTATTTTGATCCCGTTTTTACTCACCCTTTGATAAAGCTCCTCAAGGACTGTTTTTGATGCATAGCAAACATATCTATATTTCCCCAAATCAATAATATGTGATTTATTTTGAGTCTTAATTTCTATTTGAGACCATTCTTTTCTCGGCTTTACACTTAAAGTTCTTGTGATATCAAATAATCCAGGCCCCTTCCAAAAACTATAGGTTTTATCATTTTTTATAACGCTTTCTTTTTCAAATAAAATAAAATTTATAATTCTTTTTTTTAATAATGCATTCGCAAGGTGAAGACCCGACAAACCAGCACCAATAATTCCAATATCAAATTTTTGTTTCATATATTAGTAATGTACATCAGGAAGTTTTGCTAAATGTTTATGAAGATACCTCTTATGAGGCTTTAAATTAGATTGAAAAGAAACCAAATATAATGAAATTATTTTTAATGTAATCAATAGCTTAGAAAGGATACCTACGTAACACCTTTTTTCATTTTTTTGATATTTAGTATTGATTAATTTATAACCAATTTGTTGGTAGAGGGTGGAGGCTAATTTAACTGCAAGGGAGGAGCCCTTTGGCAAATGATCGATTGCTTCATTCGCACTAGCAAAGTAAATATTTGCCAGATCAATAATTTTTTTTCGAGCTATATCTATTTTTTTTGCTACCCCTTTTGTTGGATTAGATATTTCGTTTGATGTATATTTTCCAACAAAACTTTTGGGCAAATAGTTCCTATTACGTAAACTATCTTCATAAATATCTCTAGATATATTAATCAATTGCATTGCAATACCTAAATCAATTGCAAAATATCTCATTTTTTTATCTTTTACACCAAAAATATCACATATCATTAATCCCACAGTACCAGCAACTTGATAGCAATAAATAATTAAGGATTTTTCTGACTCGAATGAAAAAAATTTAATGTCTGATATTTGACCATTTAAAAACATTTTTAAAAGCCTTGGATTTGGCCAACTTTCTTTAGGAATATTTTTTAATACATTAATTATTGGATGAGATCGATCTTGATTCCAAGCTCTCATAAAAAATAAAAGCTCTCGACTTGCAATTTTTGTATTTTTAGCTTCGTCAACTAAATCATCAATTTTTCGGCAAAAGCTGTAAATAGAGAATATGGCATTCATTTTTGGCTTATCAAGAAAAAAGGAAGCCCAATAAAAAGTCTTACCATACTTTCGCATTAAAAATTTATTTTGCATTCACAGGGATAAGCTTATCTATGACCTTTGCTGAGTTTAGTACGCCTGGAACCCCTGCACCAGGATGTGTCCCTGCACCTACATAAAAAAGATTTTGATATAAATCATCCTTATTGTGTGTCCTGAACCATGCAGATTGTCTGAATAGGGGCGCTATTGAAAAACCAGAGCCAAAAGGCGTATTGTAATCATTTAAAAAATTTTCAGGAGTCATATAGAATGATTCACAGATATTATCATTCAGTTTTGGCATTATTGTTTTTTCTAGGGCTTTAATAATAGACTGAGAAAATTTTGGTGCTTCATCTTGCCAGTTAATATTGCCTTTTAAATTAGGAACAGGAACTAGAGCATAATAACTATCACAGCCGATGGGAGCAAAATCAGAATCAGTTGCTGTGGGTCTATGGAGATAAATTGAAAAATCATCAGCTAATTTATAACTATCAAAAATATCACTGAGTAATTCCTTATATCGAGAGCCCATCCAGATCGTATGATGAGCAATATCAGCATACTTAATTTTTGTGCCAAAGAAAAGAACAAATAAGCCCATTGAATATTTTGCTGTTTTTTCAATAAATTTATTATGCAGTGAAATTTTTTTATTATCTATTAAATGATTATTAGTATAGATAGGATCTGCATTTGTAATCAAATAATCAGCTTTATAAAAGATACCTTTTGAATTTTCAATGCCTTCAACATGCTTATTAGCTGTTACAATTTTCTTAACTTCGCTATTTAAAAAAATATTGATGCCTTTACGCTCCATAAGCATTTTTAATTGAGTTATTATTTTTCCAGTACCTCCCTTTGCAAAAAAAACACCCCATTTTTTCTCAAGTGCATGAATAAGTGCATAAATTGAAGTTGTATTAAAAGGATTCCCTCCAACAAGAAGAGGCTGAATTGAGAAAGCTTGTCTTAAATTTGGATGTTTTAAATAGGAGGATACAAATTGATAAACAGACTGATAACCTTTTAACTTGATAATATCGGGCGTGTATCGAATCAAACTACTCAGCTTATGAAAAGGTTGATCTGCAAGCTTAAGATACCCTAATTTAAATATTTCCTCTGCATGATTAAGCATTTTTAGATAGCCATTTACATCGCTAGGCTCAATGGCGCGAATTTGATCTAATAATTCATCCTGATTTGCACCATAGTTAAAAATTGATCCATCATGAAATCTAAAGCGATACCAGGGATCTAAAGGAATAAAATTTATAAAATCATCAATTTCTTCATCAAAAATTTCAAATAATTCTCTAAAAAGATATGGGGCAGTAATTACAGTAGGTCCTGCATCATAAACAAAGTCATTTTGCTTAAACTGTCTCGCCCTTCCTCCGATTTGATCTAGTTTTTCGTGCAAATCAACATCATAGCCCTTGGCTTTCATGCGCAAAGCTGCTGCTATGCCTCCAAAACCACTTCCGATTACAATTATTTTTTTATTTTGCATACAAAAATTGATGAGATCTTTTTTCTATTTCCTCACACAAAGATGAAATTATTGGCCTAATAACAATTGGCATAAGATATAGAGAGTTATTGATACTTTGAATATTGCAATGGATCCTATTAATTAAATCTTCAACAATACTTGAAGATATTAAAAAATTTTTAAATTCATTTTTATTCTTTTTAAAGAAATTAATTTCTTTTTCTGAAGATTTTTCTTTAAATAAAACTACTAATGCATTGACTCTCTCAAATTTAATATCTGTCGGAATTTCATTTGTCTGAATTAATAAAATATTCTCTAAGTCGTTTACCATTTGATATGCGAGTCCTATTTCATCTGTAATTTTTCTTAAATGTAAATAGTATGGTTCTTGTAACTCTGCACACTTAAACATTCCCAGTATAGGCAAACAAATTAGTGGTGAAGTTTTTGTGATTGCAATATTCTTATAATCTTCCCACTCTATATTTAAAAAATTGGTATTGACATCAACTGATTGACCAAAAACAATTTCTTTTACGGTACTTGAGAGTAAGCCTAATAAAATATTTTGATGCCAACCTTGTTCAATTTCAGTAATTTTTCTAAATGACTCAGCTATTAAATAATCGCCAGTACATATTGCTGCAGGTATACCAAAATTTTTCCATACACTAATCTTCCCTCTCCTAATCTCATCGCTATCACATACATCATCATGAAGAAGTGAGGCACTGTGAATTAATTCACATACAACTCCCCAAATAATTGTCGTGTGCTTTGATAGGCCTAAAGCTTTTCCGGTTGATAGTGCTAAATGTGAGCGAATTAATTTTCCTTCTGATTTTCCATGCCAATTAAGCCATAAAGATAAATTTTTTTCATTAACCTCAAAAGATTTTGCTAAATGTTTTTTAACACTTTCTAAAGAATCACCTTCGATTAAAAGCATAATTTGTCTAATTAGAATGGGAATGTATAAAGTACATGTTTAGTCTCTTAAAAGCCAAACTATGCACCAATTTCAGATTTTCTTTGCGCGATAATATAAATCAGAATACCAAAAACTGATTTAGCAATAATATCTACGAAAGTATAGCCAACTTGAATACTTACAAATGCTGATAAACCAAATAAAGGAAGAATATAAACAAGCGGATAAAATGACCACGATAAGATAACAAGTAACCTTATTTTCTTGAGTAGCGGTTGAACAATTAAAGGCTGCTTTTTAATTGATAGACCAATTCCATAAATCATTTCATACAATATATAAATAAATGGAATCATGGCTAGAATCCACCACATAATCTTGCTAAAGCCTATATTAAGGGTTTCCCCAGGATAGCCCAGTACCACCATAATTGCAGATGCCATAGTTAAGGACAGGCCTTTTTTATATGTCTCACCATAAGGTAATCTTAATATTAGAACAAATTCTAAAAGCAATAGAGGAACGGTTAGTAACCAATCAACATATCGATAAGCATTATTGAATTGCATTCCACTTTGCAATACCAACCCATCCTTTAAGGCATAGGCATTATTGAAGCTTTCGAAGATTCTACAGTAATGATAAGTTGTAATTAAACAGACTAGCCCTGAGAGGGTTAGTGCAGTTTTGTATGCGGGAGACACTTGCGATCTTTGAAATAGAAAAAAGATAGTTGACGCTCCAAAAGCAGCAATTGCAAATGAGAGTGCGTTATAAATTAAATTGAACTCAACTATACTCATGGTATTAGTATATCGATTTTATTGCTTTAGGTTTTTGATCTATTAATTTTATTAGTAAAAATAAAAAAACTGTGTAGCCTGAACTACACAGTTTTTTTTTAAAAATTACTTAGTTATTTAGATTCTGAAACTGCTACAGACCAAATAATTACACCAAAAGCAATTTTATTTAATACGTCAGCTAAGTTGTAGATGACATTTAAATTCGCTGCGCTGCTTGCTGGGTCTTGGCCAGTTAGATAACCAAAATAATAACCTAATGGATAAATTGCCCAACCAAACGTTACAATCAATCGCATAAGATTAAATGCTGATTGAACTGATGCAGGTGCTTTACTAGCACTGATTTTACCTGCTTCCCCTGCAAAGATTTCATAGAGAATGTAAGCCCAACCAAGCAATCCAACAATAAATGCTGTTGTAACATCAGCGTATCCTGCTTCACCAGCATAACCGCCAGCAAGCATCACTACTGTACCGATTAAGAGACGCCAGAAAACGCCGTTGGATACCTTAGTAATTGCAGAAAGGATAAGATAAAACTCAATCATTAACAGAGGCACGGTGATCAACCAATCAATATATCTATATACCGTTGGCGTTGTACCTGTTGATACCCATATATCACGCATATAGAAATAGTGAACGGCTGCAACAAGTGTTACAAGCCCAGAAACAGTTAGTGATGTTTTCCACTTTGCTGAAACACGATCTCTTTCAAGAAAGAAAAAAGCTGTTGATGCTGTTAAGGCTATAGAAATAAGCCAAAAAGTAATACCAACGAAATCATCGGGTTTTAGCATTGCGGCATCTCCTGCAAAAGCCGAGGATGATAGGCCTAGTAGAGACAATCCTAACAAGCTATTATTTTTTAAGAACTTAAAAAAACTTCGAAACATAAGAATCTCCTGTTGATTGAGTGAAAACTTTCATTTGCGGCTATATAGATAATCTAC
Organism: Methylotenera sp.; assembly: GCA_005797835.1. Lineage (GTDB taxonomy): Bacteria > Pseudomonadota > Gammaproteobacteria > Burkholderiales > Methylophilaceae > Methylopumilus. The sequence goes on along the minus strand of SYKG01000005.1, from coordinate 30,975 downwards.
CAAGACAACAAAGCAAATTACCTTGAGTAAAGTTTACACTTTTAAAAAAGATTTATATCTTTTTTTTACTTAAATCGTGATTATTATTAACCACAATGCAAATAGGGGTATAAATAGGAAAACTTTAATGCTAAGGATAAATGCCTTAATTTATGTCCTAAAATTTACTTTTTTTTAAAAAATAAATATTTTACAAAAGAAGCTATACCTAACACTAAAAAGGCAGTCATGAGCAAATACATGATTACCATAGGCCAGCAATACCCTGAACTCATCATATGTTCCATATTTTTTCTCCGGTGAATTTAAATCTAATTGATTTGATTTGCAAAACTATGATTTACATCTCTGTGGTTCATCTCATCATTTCTCACTGCAATAATTACATCGCTTAATCGAGCATCTTCTTTTAGATGCCAATAATCAATGGCTATTTTAGGGGCTGGAATATCTTCATATTTGCCTTCATTTACACCTTTTAAATATTCGGTATAGCTGAAAACAGCCTCCTCTTCAAAATAACCAACTAAACGATGAGCAGTTTTAGATGAAATTAAATATAGTATAAAAAATAAATTATAAAAAATGCCTTGTGCAAGAATAATTAAGAATCTCTCAAAAGCATTGGGTTTGGCTATTTCAATGAAAGTCATTAAATGCATGCGTTCGTTTTCAGCTTCATCAAGCAAGGTCCTTATCCAACCATCATCACTCTTCATTCGCCTTAGAGATTTAAGATGTTGCAGTGTTCCACCAACCATCCCAGGAACTCCAGCTATAGTCTCTAAAACAACTGCTCTATGGCCATAACGTCCTGCAAAAAAAGTATCCGCAATGAAGCGTAGTAATTTAGTGCACGCCAAGGCAAAATAATCTGAAATGGCGCTGGCTGGATGATGTGGTATCTTTTTTTGCATACTCTTTATGAGTTATTAGAATGAAACGAGTTCCCTTTAGAATACTCAAATAATTAGTTATTTAATGAGGAATAAAATGAATAAAAAAATAGACCAAGAAAGATTACTAAAAAAAATTTATGGCAAGCTTCATGAAATTAATAAAAATATGCTGAAGGTATTCTGGATTGTTGCCATTTTTGCTATTCTTTATTTTGGGCTTATGTTGTATCTTTTGTCAAAATAATTTTTTAGAAATTTGAATTTACTTTTACAAAGTTCTAAGCAGCCAAGTTAACATTTCTAATATAGTGACATGTGTAGCCATCAGGATACTTTTCAAGATATTTCTGATGGGCTTCTTCAGCAGGGAAAAATGCCCAAAAGTTATTAACTTCAGTGGTAATTTTATTTTTGAGTACGCCAGAGAGATCTATCTTTTTAATCAAATCCTCAGCTAGCAGTATTTGTTCTTGAGTTGTAGCAAAAATAGCTGATCGGTATTGTGAACCGATATCATTACCTTGCTGATTAAGAGTTGTAGGGTCATGCATTTTAAAAAATTGCAAAAGTAGGTCTAAGAAACTCAAGTGGTGAGTCTCAAAAACAACTTTTACAGTTTCTGCATGTCCTGTGGTGCCAGTGGATACTTCACGATAACCAACATTTTTAACATGTCCGCCCGAAAAACCTACACTTGTGTTTACCACACCAGGTATTTTACTTAAAAGATCCTCAAGCCCCCAATAGCAACCCCCTGCTAAAAAGACTGTTTCATGGCTCATAGACTTTAAGCGCAATCAGATTGAGATTCAAGCCATCTTTTGGTACAAGCTTTATCTTCTTGTTTACAAGGAAATTCATCAGAAGGAAGTAAAGCTTTCATAGCTGCTTCCGGAGCAAGGTCTATAACCTTACAATCATTAAGTTCTTTTTTATTTGTATTCATGTCATCACCTTTTGGGTTGTATAAAATAGCTAACTTTTGGTTAGCTTGTTTAAGATATCCTAGGAATCTATTAGTTCCCAAAATTAACAATCATTCTTTAACCATTACTTTCAGGATTTTTTCAAATATTTTGAATGTCATATGTTAAAAGTTTTAATATTTTCAATTAAAATAACCCTATGAAATCTATTGCTCTCATTGATGTTAATAACTTCTACGTAAGTTGCGAGAGAGTGTTTAATCCTAAGCTAGAAAATAAGCCTGTAGTAGTATTAAGTAATAATGATGGATGTGCTATTTCTCGGTCCAATGAAGCTAAAGCACTTGGGATTAAGATGGGTGTGCCGTATTTTCAAATTAAAGATATAGTGAATACTGGTAACTTAACTGCGCTATCATCTAACTACACTTTATACTTAGATATGAGTCATCGTGTCATGGCCCTGTTGTCTAAATTTAGTCCTGAGCAAGAAATTTATTCCATAGATGAGTCATTTTTAGACTTAACCACATTCAAATCTAAAGACCTTATTCAATATAGTCAGCAAATTAAAACTAAAATTAAACAATGGGCAGGGTTACCTGTATCTATAGGTATAGGCTCTACTAAAACATTATCTAAGTTAGCCAATCACATTGCAAAAAAAAATCCTTCATTCAAAGATGTATGTAATTTAAATGCCATGGATCAAGATACACTTGAAACATGGATGAGTCATATTTCAGTTTCTGATGTGTGGGGCGTAGGTAGATCGTTAGCACCCAAACTTAATCAACTTGGCATCATGTCTGTCCTAGATTTAAAACATGCTGATCCAGAATATATACGACAACAATTTAGTATTGTTCTTGAAAAAACAGTACGTGAACTTAATGGTGTGATATGTATGGAATTAAAAGATATAGAAGAGCCTAATAAAGAAATTATGGTATCCCGTTCTTTTGGAAGACGAGTCAGAGATAAACAAGAACTCATAGAGGCTGTAACTTCATATACAAGTCGTGCTGCTGAAAGAATGAGAAAACAAGAATCAGTCGCCACTTCTATATACGTTTATATAAGAACAAGCCCACATGATGATAAGAAACAATATGCTAATGGAATTAACATTCCTTTATTCCAACCTAGCGATGACACCATGGTATTAACCAATGCTGCCTTATTAGGATTGGATTATATTTATCGTCACAGCTTTAATTATCAGAAAGCAGGTATCACTCTTTGCGATTTAACTTCCAAACATAAAATGCAAGGCAATCTATTTAACAAGACGACTTCTAATTCACGCATGAAGACCATGGATACCATCAATCGAAGATGGAAGGGTAAGCTGAAATTAGGTAGTGAAGGTGTTACAAAAGAATGGGAAATGCGAGCTAACTTTAAGTCACGAAATTATACGACTAGCTGGGATCAGTTAATAGTGGCAACTTAATATAATCCAACATCTAAGGATTTCATTTATTTTAAGTGTTCTACGTAAAAATTTAGCACCCAATAATATTATGTTTTATTAATATTAAGTATTGATTTTTAATCTTTTTAGGCATAGGATCAAAGACCAACTATCAAAAAATATTAAGTTTTTTGAGATTTAAGCAACTAAATGATCAGGAGTAGATTTTATGAAAAAAATATTAGTTTTTGTTTTTTTACTTCCCTTCTTGAGTGGCCCTCTTTTCGCTGAAGAAGATTTAGGCTTCAAACCTTTTCACCCCACAGATGCTCTCTTAATTGGTGGTAATGGCCAATTTAATCAAGGGGCGGAGTATCAAGCACCTGAACCGGAAATTAAGGGATTTCATCCCACAGATGCCCTCTTAATTGGTGGTAATGGTCCATTTAATCCTGGAGCTGAGTACACAAAATAATCATTTAAAAAGAATTATTTCCTAATTTTTATCAGAATTAGGGCAATTGAATAACCTCACTTAAGCCCATTAAGCTTTGTGAGGTTTTTTTTAGTAAAGCTTTATCTAACACATCCCCTATTTCACCCCCACTGCCCAAACCTCGGGTCTTGCCTAAAAATTAAGCAAAATATCCATATCTGGTATGAACTTAGAGTCAAATATGGGACAACTCAGCTATCTTTATGAGTCTCTTGATCCGCAAGATCTCACAAAAAAGCGAAGTTCACTAGATATAAAATATTTTGCCTCATTCTATTGAACGATATGGCTTTATTTTGAATCCTATTAGCTTTGAGACTAGCTAATATGAGAAAAATCAAGTCTATTCCATCATCTGCAATTACCCCAGAATTTATCTTTCATGAACGAAGAGAATTTATAAAAAAATTAGGATTGGGCTCAATTAGCTTGTCAATTTTATCAAGTAAAAGTTTGCTGGCATTGAGTACTATTCCATCTTTTACTCAAGCAAAGGACTCATTAAATCAGAAATTGACATCTTACAAAGATATTACAACTTACAATAATTACTACGAATTCGGAACCTCAAAATCAGACCCTTATGAACATGCAGAAAATTTAAATATAGATCCATGGTCCATTCAGGTTATAGGTGCTGTTAATAAACCTTTTACCATGTCAATAGATGAGCTAGTAAAGCTCGCTCCTCTAGAGGAGCGAATATACAGTCTCCGCTGTGTTGAAGGATGGTCAATGGTGATTCCGTGGATTGGCATCCCATTAAACGCTCTTCTTAAAAGGGCATCAATCACAAATAATGCTAAATTTGTTGAATTTATATCTCTCAAACGTCCAAGTGAAATGGTTGGTCAAAAAGATAACATATTAGATTGGCCCTATAGAGAGGGATTAAGAATAGATGAAGCGATGCATCCACTCACGATTTTAGCTGTGGGATTATATGGAAAAGTCTTACCTAAACAAAATGGGGCGCCTTTAAGGCTTGTAGTTCCCTGGAAATATGGTTTCAAAAGTATTAAGGCCATTACTCAAATTAAAATGGTAGAAAAAATACCGCTAACAACTTGGGTGAAAGCAAATCCAAAAGAATATGGTTTTTATTCAAATGTTAACCCCAGTGTAGATCACCTGCGCTGGACACAAGCTACTGAACGAAGGATTGGAGAAAGTTTATTGTCACCAAGATTAAAAACCCAAATGTTTAATGGGTACGCAAATGAAGTGGCTCACTTATATCAAGGCATGGATTTAAACAGAAATTTCTAGATGCTTTTACAATCAAACCATTTGCTCATTAAACGTTTCGCTTTTACTTTGTGTTTATGGCCTATCTTTTCCATTTGCTTTCATATACTAAATAATAATCTGGGAGCTAATCCGGTCGAGTTTATTGTGCGTCATTTTGGCAAATGGTCATTAATTTTTTTATGTTTGACGCTTAGCATGTCTCCATTGAGGCGTTTCACAAAAATCACACAATGGATTTTATATAGGCGTATGTTAGGCTTATTTGTATTCTTTTATACAACAGTACATTTATTTTGTTACATAGGTATAGATTATCATTTTGATTGGGTAGAAATCAAAAATGATATTGTTGAGCACCGCTTCGTCCTGGTTGGTTTTCTTGGATGGGTTTTATTGATACCACTAGCGCTGACATCATCTGAAAAAATGATTAGAAGGCTCAAAGCTAACTGGAAAAAACTACATCGTCTTATTTATGTGATAGCTATATTAGGTGCACTTCATTTTATCTGGCTTGTTAAAAAAGATATAACTGAACCTTTTATTTATATTTTAATTATTTTAATACTACTTTTGTGTCGTATTAAAATTTCAAAAACAAATTTGAAAAATAAAAAATTAGTGTAAATAAATATATACTTTTATGGTTAAACAATCTAAATCGTTAGTATATTTCTTTAATAACAGAGAAGAGGTAGAGGAAAAAATTTGGTCTTTATTTAAAGATGCTCTTTTAATTAAAGACTCTCCTTTCAAAACACCAGTTTTTTCAAATATTCAAGACGGTAAACCCAGTGCTAAAACTGTTGTTCTAAGATCAATAGATAAAACAAGTAAAACCCTTTTTTTTCATTCAGATTATCGCTCAGCAAAAATTCACTATTTAAAAATAGATCCAATCTGCTGCCTTACTTTTTATAATAAAGATGAAAAAATACAACTTAGGGTTAATGCTCAAACAAAAATTCACTACCAAGATCATATAAGTTTAACTGCATGGCAAAATACAGCTCATTACAGCCGAAAATGTTATTTAATTGATCAAGCTCCGGGAAAAATCCTTGAAAGTCCAGGAAATTCACTTCCAAAAGAATTTTTAGAGAACGGATATACGATGGAAGAGAGTGAGATCGGTTATAAGAATTTCTGCGTTATAAAATGTAGCATTATCTCTATTGATTGGTTATATTTGGCTGCTCAGGGGCATACTAGGGCTGTCATAAATTATAAAAACACTAAAAACAGGTTTTCTTGGATTGTTCCGTAAAGCTTCTAATTGATGCCTTATAAAGCAAGGCAATCATTTCGGCTATCCCTATTTTTTATACTATAACAAAAACTTTTTCGATTTAATACTTGCGCAAGACAATAATTTTTTAAATCAGTTTCTCGGATTGAATAGCAATATGATGCGCGAGAATTTGCTTTAGCAAGACAATAATTCTTTTTATCATATGCTTTTATTGAGTAGCAATATGAATCTTTTGCGTTAGCTGATGCTAAATAAAATAGAAAAAAGAGAAGCACATATTTCATATTTATTAAAATTAATTATAAGCTTGCAATGAGTATACATAGAAATACTTTACTTTTGTATTAAAAACTTAAATGTCAAAAGTTATTTTTTTGACTGACTCTCCAAACACGATTACCTACATCATCTGCTATAAGAAGATTGCCTTTGCTGTCAATTGCTAAACCTACTGGTCTGCCATAAGCTTTGTCATTGACCACAAAATTTGTAAGAAAATCTATTGGCAATGCTTGAGGTTCGTTATTTGTTAAAGGTATAAAAACTACTTTATAACCGCTTCGAGGTTCTCTATTCCAAGAACCATGCTCACTCACAAATATTCCATTATTATATGGTGGTTTAAATTGTGACGTATTAGAAAAAACTAAACCTAAAGCTGCAACGTGAGCACCTAATGCATAATCTGGAGATCGTGGATCAAGTTCCTTTGGCATTACTTCTTTTACGCGAGGATCTTTATGTTTTTTGTAGTAAACATAAGGCCATCCAAAAAAATCACCATCATTTACAGAGGTTAAATAATCAGGGACCAAATCATTGCCTAATTCATCCCTTTCATTAACAACTGTCCACAATTTAGAAGTAGTTGGATGCCATGCAAGGCCAATTGGATTTCTGAGACCAGATGCATAGATTCTTTTTTGTTTTGTTTTAAGGTCAACCTCTAAAATAGCCGCTCGATCTTTTTCTTGATCTAATCCACGTTCACCAATATTACTGTTAGATCCTACAGTCACATAAAGTTTTGTACCGTCTGGCGATGCAATAATATTTTTAGTCCAATGGCTATTAATCTCTCCTGCTGGTAAATCAATAATTTTTTCGGGAGGATATTTATTAGTATTAATTTTTGTATTTCCTGACTCATAGTGATAACGGATGATGGCATCAGTGTTAGCCACATATAAATCATTACCCACTAATATCATGCCAAAAGGTGAATATAGATCTATTAAAAAATCACTCGCGAATTCAGCAATTCCATCATGATCCTTATCTTGAAGTAAGGTAATTTTATCTGGACTTACATTACCAGCCCCTGCCCTTTTCATGAAATATCCAGTAACCATATCTTTCAAACTTCTAGTTTTTTTTGGTGATGGTTTATTACTTTGCGCCACCAGAACATCTCCATTAGGCAATACATATATCCATCGAGGATGTATCAGTTCTTTTGAATAAATATTAATCATAAAGCTATCTTTAACCTGAGGGCTAATATTATCTGGCCATTGTGATGCTCTCGCAATATTGACTGTGGGGATAATTGATAAATTAGGTTCAGGTAATATTGGATTGACACCTAAACTCATTATGGAATATTCTTTTGACGAAATTGTTTTGCAAGAACATAGAATACTAAGTAGAAAAATACTGATAATTTTTTTCATAAGTCTATTTTATAGAATTCTTCTTCGGATTACACCACAACATATCGAATATTAAAAAACCACAGTTGAATATGGCTCTAAATACCAATTAGAGATTTAACCTTTTGATCCAGAAATTTTTTACGTTCAATTTCTGCTTGGGTTGATGAGTCAGTAATTGAAAAAAAATAAATCATAAAAAAAGTAAGGGTCATTGAAAATAAAGCAGGATATTTATAAGGAAAAAAAGGTTCTGAAAAATGAAACATATCAACCCACACTGTTGAGCTAAGAATAACCAACAGAATGGCAGTTATTAATCCAAGACTCCCACCAATCAATGCTCCTCTTGATGTTAGATTCTTCCAGTAAATTGAAAGTAATAGTACGGGAAAATTTATACTAGCAGCAATAGCAAAAGCAAGACCCACCATAAATGCTACATTCTGATTCTGAAAAAGAATTCCTAATAATATTGCTAATAAACCCAAAATTAGTGAGGCGATTTTTGATACTTTAATTTCTTTTTTTTCATCTAAATTTCTTTTTACAAAAAAAAGAGGGAATAAATCATGTGAAATAGCAGATGCCCCAGCTAATGTTAAGCCAGAAACCACAGCTAAAATAGTAGCAAATGCCACAGCTGAAATAAATCCCATCAGTATATTTCCGCCAATAGCATGTGATAAATGCACAGCAGCCATATTAATATCTCCGATTAATTTACCATCTTCATTCATATAAGCAGGATTATTCGTAAGAAAAACGATTGCACCAAACCCAATAATAAAAGTAAGAACATAAAAATATGCCATAAAGCTTGTGGCATAAACGACAGACTTCCTTGCCTCTTTTGCATTTTTTACTGTAAAAAAACGCATAAGTATATGTGGGAGTCCAGCCGTTCCAAACAAAAGTGCAAGTCCTAAAGATATAGCAGAAATTGGATCTGTAATAAGCCCACCTGGCCCCATAATCGCTATTTTTTTAGGATGTAATTGAATAGCTTGACTAAAAAATGCTGTTAAATCGAAATGAAAGTTGAATAAAACTAAAAAAGCAATAATAGAAGCCCCCAATAAAAGTAATATCGCTTTTATAATTTGTACCCAGGTTGTTGCAAGCATTCCACCAAAAGTTACATATAACACCATCATTGAACCCACAATTATTACTGCAAGAATATAGGGTATTTGAAATAAAATTTCTATTAATTTTCCCGCCCCCACCATCTGAGCAATTAAATAAAAAATAATGGTGGTAAGGGCACCACATGAAGATAAAATACGTATAGGTTTTTGTTTTAATCGATAAGATGCGCAGTCGGCAAAAGTATATTTTCCAAGATTCCGAAGTGGCTCGGCTATTAAAAGTAAGACTATCGGCCAACCAACTAGAAAACCGATGGAATAGATTAATCCATCGAAACCAACGCTGAATACCAACCCTGAAATACCTAAAAAGGAAGCAGCCGACATAAAGTCTCCAGAGATTGCTAAACCATTCTGTAATCCAGTTATATTTCCACCTGCTGCATAGAAAGTCTTTAAATTTTTTGTATGTCTAGCGGCCCAATATGTCACAAACAATGTGAGCGATAGAAAAATAAAAAACATAAATATAGCCATAGTTTACTTTTGAAATTTAATAATTAAATGATTTTTATGAGCTTTCTTAGCTTACTAATAAGAGGCTCAATCAATTTATTAGTCAAAACTGCATATAACACCGTCACAAATTGGATAATGAATATTAGGCCCATCCCCATCACTAAGCCCAGAGAAACAACAGAAGTTCCGAGTGATTGCGAGAGAATTTGTGGTTTGTATGCAATTAACAATATAAACCCCATGTATGTAGAAATAACAACAATTAATAAGGGAAGTTTTATATATAAACCTCTCTCAATAAGTTTTCTATAAACAGGTTGCTTTGAGATATGCATCGATAAAAAAAATTTGCTAAATTAAGGTGATTATTACAGTATTTATAATTTGCTATTGTGTCAAATTAATTCCAAAATAGTTTTGACTTAACTCTAGGCTGTGCTGGCTGGCAAACAAATATTAGTAAATGCTGGCGTCTGGGAGATATTTTCAAAGACTCAAAGAGCGGACTCACAGATCCCGTTTAATCGTAAGAGATCTATCTTAGTCTATCAATAGCTTTGGTTTAATGAGAAGATTTTATAAAGAATTACAACGCACTATTTTCTTGATAAAGGGAATATTCTTTGCCATTAACTTTACTCCAAAAGTTCTTCATATAAGTTTTATCAAATCTTTTAATAGAAAAAGAATCCCCATATTGAGATAACAGCCCAGGTTTAAGAATATATTGAGCCATCATCTCCCCAAAAACAGGTGCAAATTTAAAGGCTTGACCGGACCCTAAGCAATGTATTAAATTTTTAATTTTAATATCAGGCCCAAGTATGAACTTAAGATCGGGTGTAATATCAAAATATGAGCGATACCCTGAAGAATAAACAGCATGATCTAAATTCTTAAATCGCTTATGGGCAATATCTTCATATAGTTTTATTTGAGAATAATTTTGGATTTGATTAACTGGATCATTAATAAAATCTGCACCTATAACTGAAATTGGATTATCAGCAAAACTTGTACTAGTCTCATGAATTCCTCTTTTTCTCGGTTGATGCATATGAATTTCTCCATCGCGCCAGCTCCTAAAGTAAGCTCGATTTACGTAATCGGCAATAATAGGCATTGAAACCTTGTGGGTTGCTAGGTTGTTTAACCAATTAACAACAAATACGGGCTCAACACTGACTGGGACAGCTATACCAAGTTTTGAGAATAAACTCGAACTCCATGGTCCTGCAGCATTAATTACATAGTCTGCTTTTATGACATGCTTTGTAGTAATAATTTCGGTAATTTTGTCACTTGCATCTTTTTTAAATCTTATAACTTCCTCTTTTTCAAAAAATGAAACATCAGACTGATTAATGGCGTCATATAAACCTTTTCTTACATAAGCTGGGTCTAGTTGAATTGCTTCAGGTTCATGATAAAAAACTTCATCATCAAATAAATTAATAAAGTCGGGGCAAATTTTTAATGCAGCTTCTTTATTTATTTTTTTAAATTTAATAGGAATTGACTTCAAATCTTTAGCTAATTGATCCCATTTTGGATTTGTCGAATTTTCATCCTTCGCCGCAATCCAAAGCGCCCCGAATCTTTCTAATTCAATTTCAACCCCCCAAATATCTTTCAGGTTACCCCACATATCTGTTGAAATTTGGCCTAGCTTAGCGGCAACATTATCAGCATTTGCAGCCCTGACAATACCTGAATGTCTAATAGATAATGCACTTGCTAATACATTTTTTTCAATTAAACAGATTGACGCTGGATTTCCGTTGGTTTTTTTTAGGTGCCTTGCTAACGAAACAGCACTAGCGGTTCCAAGACAACCTCCTCCAATTATCGCTGTGTGAAATTTTTTCATAATTTTAAAAGCTTTCTTTTAGAAGAAAATTCCCATTTAGTCACTTTCACTTAAAAGGATTTTAAAGGGAATAAAATAGTTTTGACCCTATAACTGGGGAAAAGGTTTAATCATTTACAGGCTAGTTTACTCCAAAAAAATAACAATTTAAGTAAAACCGTGGTGGAGCTACTTTAATACACACTATTCCAACCCCCTAAAATCGAACTGCTTGAATCCGTTTGAAGTACCTGTTTTCAAGTAAAATATTGATTTCTAGGAGATTAGCTCAGTTGGAAGAGCATAACGCTATTGAGATCTCTGTCATTTAGGGTTGTTATGAAGGTTAATGGTGAAGATTTTCAGACAATATGGACTGATTCAACCGAATCTAAGATATATATTATTGACCAAACTAAGTTGCCACATAAGTTTTCCACCAAATCTCTTCATTCTCTAGATGAGATTATCAATGCAATCAAAATAATGGAAGTTCGTGGAGCTCCTTTAATCGGGGTCACAGCGGCATTCGGCATTGCACTCGCTATGAAAAATAATCCCTCAGATGATTCATTAAAAAATGCATCATCGCGTCTTGTCCAATCAAGACCTACTGCATTAAACCTTCAATGGGCAGTCAATCGAATGAATGAAAAGCTTAAATCTATTTCTGCTGAAAAACGTTTTGAAACGGCATGGTCTTTATCTAAAACAATTTTAGTAGAAGACATTAGAACAAATCAATCTATTGGGAAACAGGGACTTCATTTTATTGAAAATAATTTTAATAAAAAACCTCTAGAAGTATTAACACACTGTAATGCAGGTTGGCTTGCAACTGTTGATCACGGAACAGCTTTAAGCCCTCTTTATTATGCGCATGAAAAAGGGCTTGATCTTCATATATGGGTTGATGAAACGAGGCCACGCAATCAAGGAGCCCATTTAACTGCCTGGGAATTAAGGCAGCAAAAAATCCCGCATACTTTGATTAGTGACAATGCTGGTGGATATTTAATGCAAACAGGAAAAGTAGATTTTGTGATTGTAGGTGCTGATCGTATTTCTCTGAATGGCGATGTATGCAATAAAATTGGGACTTATCTAAAAGCTATTGCGGCATATGAAAGTAACATTCCATTCTATGTAGCAGCGCCAAAGTCTACTATTGACAGGGATGCTACAAAAAACTTCTTTGATATCCCTATAGAATCAAGACATGAGGAAGAGGTTTTAATGGTGCAAGGGTTAAATAGTAATAATGAATTAACAAATGTTCAAATAGCTCCCAAAGGCACGCATGCATTTAATCCAGCTTTTGATATTACGCCTCACAAATATATCACTAAAATTATTACTGAAGATGGTGTTTATTCACCTCAAGAATTAAAATCTATTTACTCATGAAAACTACACAAGAACAATTACTTGATTTGACATTAACACTGCAAGCTTCAGGTTTGAATCAAGGATCTTCAGGAAATTGTAGTATCCGTCATCCTGACGGATTTTATATCACCCCTTCAGGACTTAATCCCAACGTTATGACTATAGATGATATGGTATTTATGGATTTTAAAGGTGTAATTCAATCCAATCAAAACCCTGCGCGTGAACCTTCAAGTGAATGGCGTTTTCACCATGATATTTTAAAATCGCGCAAAGATGCTAACGTGGTAATTCATACACATTCAACCTTTGCCACAACGCTGAGTCTCTTTAGAAAAGACATTCCTGCTTTTCATTACATGATTGCTGTAGCTGGAGGTAATTCAATTCGATGTAGCACTTATCAATTATTCGGCACTCAGGCACTTTCTGACGCGGCACTTATTGCTTTAAATGAACGCAAAGCTTGCTTACTTGCTAATCACGGAATGATAGTAATTGGTTTAGATATTGAAGATGCATTAAAGATTACATATGAGATTGAAAGGCTTTGTGAGCAGTATTGTCATGCACTTCAAATGGGCTTACCCACTATTTTATCTGATGAAGAAATGAAAGAGGTAATTGCTAGATTCAAATCCTACGGAAACTGGGATAAGTCTGAACTATAAACATAAAAATTTAAAGGACTAAACTAATTGATTTCTGATTTCAGCAAAAGCATCTACAGATTTATCTAGATCATCGAATGAATGAGCAGCTGAAATTTGAGTTCTAATTCTAGCCTTTCCTTGCGGTACAACTGGATAAAAAAATCCAATCGCAAAAACACCCTTTTCTAATAATTTTTTACTCATTACTTGAGCCAGATTCGCATCCCCTAACATGATCGGAACAATAGGATGATCTCCATCACTTACATCAAAACCAGCTTTCTGCATTTGAGTTCTAAAGTAGTGAACATTCTTCTCTAATTGATCACGAAGTACAGTTGATTTTTGAAGTATTTCAAGAGCTTTTAATGATGCTGCACAAATATTAGGGGCAAGTGTATTAGAAAATAAATAAGGTCGAGATCTTTGTCTTAACATATCAATAATTTCTTTACGGCCTGATGTAAAGCCACCTGATGCACCACCCAAAGCCTTACCAAATGTACTTGTAATAATATCCACACGATCAATTACGTTACAGTACTCATGAATACCTCGGCCTTTTTTTCCCATAAACCCGGTAGCATGGCAATCATCATGATGAACCATGGCATCAAATTCATCTGCAAGATCACAAATTTTATCTAATTGTGCAATCGTACCATCCATAGAAAAAACACCATCAGTGGTGATGAGAATACGTCTAGCCTTATTTTTTTTAGCTTCTTCTAATTGTTTACGAAGATCATTCATATCATTATTTTTATAACGATAGCGCTGAGCTTTAGATAAGCGAATACCATCAATAATCGATGCATGATTGAGTTCATCAGAAATAACAGCATCATCAGCTGTTAATATCGTTTCAAATAAACCGCCGTTGGCATCAAAGCAAGCAGCATAGAGAATTGTGTCTTCTGTGCATAAAAACTCAGTCACTTCTGCTTCTAGAGTTTTATGCAATGTTTGCGTGCCACATATAAATCGAACAGATGCAAGGCCAAAGCCCCAGCGATCCAGGCTATTTTTTGCTGCTTGTATGACTTCGGGATTATTGGCTAAACCAAGATAATTATTCGCACACATATTAATGACTTCTTGATTATCTGAAAGTTGAATCTTACTTTTCTGATCAGAGTTAATAATACGTTCAGTTTTCCATAACCCTGCTTTTTTAATTTCTTCTAAGTCATATGAAAAACTTTCTTTAGCTTTTGCAAAGCTCATTTAAGATCCTTAATATTAGATTTCCCAATTTAAAATAATTTTTCCAGATTTGCCTGATCGCATAATATCAAAACCCTCTTTAAATTCAGTGTAAGGGAAATGATGTGTAATCATCTTTTCTAAAGGCAGTCCACTTTGAACCATCATAGAACCTTTATACCAAGTCTCAAAAATTTCACGTCCGTAAATACCTTTAATCGTCAACCCTTTGAATACCACCATATCCCAATCTATTCCGGAGCCTGAAGGCATGATAGCTAGCATAGCTATGTGGCCGCCATTAATCATAAGGCTTAACATGTTACTAAAAGCTTTTGGAGAGCCTGACATTTCTAGCCCCACATCAAATCCTTCAAAAATGCCAATAGACTTCATCATGTCACGGCTAATTATTTCTTTTTCAACATTGATTGTAATAACACTTGGAAGAATCTTTTTGATAAGGTCTAAACGATATTGATTCACATCTGTGACAACAATATTTCTTGCACCAGCATGATCTGAAACCATTGCAGCCATCATACCAATTGGACCCGCTCCTGTAATTAGCACATCCTCGCCCACCATATTAAAAGAGAGTGCGGTATGCACTGCGTTACCATAAGGATCAAATAAGGCAAGCAGATCAGTTGAAATTTCACGACTTGGTTTAAAGATATTTTTAGCTGGCACAACCAAGAATTCTGCAAAAGCTCCGTCTCGATTTACACCCACCCCGATTGTATAAGGGCATAAATGTGGTTTTCCTCCCAAACAGTTTCTACAACGTCCGCAAGAGATATGGCCCTCACCTGACACAATATCTCCAAGTTTTAAATCATTAACATTAGCACCAATATCTACAATTTCTCCTGCATATTCATGTCCAGTAATCATAGGAACAGGGATCGTTTTTTGGGCCCATTCATCCCAATTGTAAATATGAATATCAGTGCCACAAATAGCAGTCTTTTTAATTTTAATTAGTACGTCGTTATTACCCATTTCAGGCTCTGGCATATCTTCCAGCCATAACCCTTCCTTAGCATATCTTTTTACTAAAGCTTTCATTTAATAGACCTCACTATTCTTAAAAAAACAAATAAGTCTTTCATTATATTGAAAATTTAATTTTTTAATACCAACTTTTAAAATGAATTTGAGTTTTTAAAATACTCAGTTACTTCAGACCTAGCTAAGTTTAGCGTCCTGAATCTACTTCAGCCCCCCCTGTTTTTGAATAAAATATCCATAATTGGGGGATTGGCTCAAAGGATAGAGTAACGGATAACTCAGTGAGGCCCCAATCCATGGTTTTAGAAAGAATTAATTAATCAAAAAGGGGGCTATAAAAGCCATAAATCCCCCTATCGAGAATAGACTCACTGAAAAAAAATAAATTCTTAATGAGTTTGATCTCGTTTTTTTACAAAGTTGAGCTAACGCTTTATTGCTTGGACAAGCTAAATATCCTGCTTGCCATTGTAAAACTCCTGAAATGAATAACATCACCCCTGCAAATATAAAAATACCTAACTTGTACTCTGAAAAATATACAATCTGTGGCAGAGAACTCACGAGTGAAGCCATGACAGCGCCTGCCCCTAAACTCACTAGCAAAGCAGGCAAAGCGCAACAAATTAGTGTAACTCCAGATGTAAACAAACTCAGATAAGACACATGCTTTGTCTTAACTAAGTTAGGATGAGGATAATTTTTTTGCGTCATTTAACCATCCCTGACTTCATATGCTCTAAAGGATGCTCACTAACTGATATATTTTTAACATCATAGCCTGCATCCTTAATAATTTTTTTAATCGTGTCTTGTGATAGCGTTAATCCATCTTTTACTTCGACTAAGATAAATTGATTCTTTAACTCCACATACATATCCTTAGTTTCTGATAATGCTTTGATTTTCTTTTCAATGCCTTGCGCACAAAAAGAACATACCATGCCATTCACTTTGACTTTATAGGTTGGAGTCGCAAAACTCATTTGGCTTACTAATGAAAGTCCTAAACTAATCACTAAAAATAAATGTTTCATAAAAAAGATCCTTAAAAGGTATACATAAAATTAAATCGGGGTTGACCACTATTATTCAAACCCCCTTCTAGAAAAATATTTTTATTAATAAGTCTTAACATCGGTATGACTTCAATCTTACTAGAGATTTCATTAGTATATTTAGTCTCTAAAATAAACCAAGGTTGTGTCTTATCGTAATCAGATTCGTAAAAAGAAAAGCCTGCACGAATTGAGGTCGTATCATGATTTAAATGAGAAGCACGATAGAATTTATGTGTGGTAGCAAAGTAAATACGTCTAGTTTCATAATCAAACTGAAATCCAGGTGAGGTTACTAAGTTATTGATATTCGTCTCACTTCCATCATTAATATGACTTGCTCGTATTTGTCCAATTCCCATAAACACCCAAAAATTACTCTGGGCGTCGGTTAAATTCCACCGCGATAATAGGTGCGTGTAATTGATCATATCAATCTCACGCTTATCTTTATGATTCTGTGAACGAAACTCAAGATGTGATAATCCCAAAGCATCTTGGGGGGTAATCGCATAATTAAATCCAACTTCACGCCAATTTTGATTATAGTCACCCATACTCATTACAGAACCTTGATAACCCATAGGCGCAGCACATAACATGTGACTTGATAAAAAAATTAAGGGCACCACACATAATCTAAATTTATAAGTAAACATAGACTTCCTTAAATAATAAAAATAGGGCTCAAAAAAAGCCCAAAACTATTTTTAAGAAAAACTAATCGGTGGTCTTTCAATATGAGGAAGGGTAACAGAATCGTAATAATATAAATACTGACTATAATCCATAATATTATCTTGGCTGAATACCAAATCAAAATTTTGAGTAAGTGCAGACATACTTAATTGAGCACAAAATGATAAACAATGGTGTGAGATATTATAGTTTTCATAGTCTTTTACGTGATTTTGCTCTTTATTTTTTACTTGATGACAATGACTAACTTTTTTTTCGATTGTCATGCTAGTTTTATGATTATCCTGACAAACAAGCTGAAAGCTTGCTGCAACAGTTTGAAGTGGCATCACAAGAATCAAAAGTAGAAACAAAAAATATCTTAAAGACTTCATTTGACATATGATGCATTTAAATAACTGAAAGTTCAATACTAATGACTTTCCTAATACACCCCTATTACGCCGCGCCCTAGCCTCTGGAGCTAAACCTCATTGAACCCACTGTTTTAAGGTAAAATAACATCGTCAGTGCTATAATAATTATTTTAATGCTGCAAATTTTTTTTGTATTTTTGACACGACTATACATCCTCTATAGTGCAGATTCAAAATGTGAATGTGCCTTTAAGGCTCAATTTTTGTATCAGTAAAATGATTTTTGTATTATTAAAAAAGTCGCTTCAGACTTTAATTGTTAAATAAATTTTAAATGGGTAGCTTTAATGAGTTTAAGAAAAAAATTAGCTAGATTTATCTTTGCACTTTCTATTCTCTCTTTTATCTGGCTCATTCTTGGAATGCTTGAATTAGTCCCATTTATATTAGAACTACCCAATGAGACAAGACTTCGAGCACACGCTTCTGTGACAGTTATATTTTTGCTTCTCGCATCTTGGTTTTTTTGGAATGAAGATTAATATTATTTTTAATTATTAAAAAGGAAAAAAATTATGCTTAAGATGTCTGATATATGTATTCTAGTTTCGGTTGCCGTTGCTTTTGTAACTACGGCATATTTATGGTTTGTTATGCAACAATACCAAGAGGCTTTATTTACCTCTACATGGATACCTTCGATTCTAACCTTTGCTATTTATTTTAAAATTATTTCTAAAAAGGATTAATAATGCATGATCCGCTATTATTTTTTACAGGACTTTTTTGTTTTGCTTTTGCAATCTTCGGTGCAGTGCTTACTGCACAAGAATTTCGAAATATGGAAATGAAAGAAAAGTTAAAAAAACGTAAAAAGTAAATATTTCTTATAAAATATTTAGAACGTCACCTTGGATTCCAGCGCTTCTCTAATATCTATGTTTCAACTTTTTTATTATACTTTAGCTAAAGCTTGAAGAAGATCCTCTTTTATATCATCAATATGTTCAATACCAATGCATAAACGAACTGTATCTTCTGTAACTCCTGATTTTATTAGCTCCTCCGGAGATAATTGACGATGCGTAGTTGACGCAGGATGTGTAGCTAATGATCTTACATCACCAATATTTACTAAGCGAGTAAATAAATTTAGCGCATCTAAAAATCTTTCGCCAGCAGCTCGCCCTCCTTTAACACCGAAAGTCATTAAACCTGATGCCTTGCCACCCATCAGTCTTTTTACCAAAGCATGATCAGCATGGTCTGGTAAACCTGCATAGTTAACCCACTGAACCTTTGATTGTTGTTTCATAAAAGTGGCAACTGCTAAAGTATTTTCACAAATACGGTCCATTCTTAGGGGTAATGTTTCAATTCCTTGCAGAATTAAAAAGCTATTAAAGGGTGATATTGCGGCACCCATATTTCTCAGCGGGACGACCCTTGCACGACCAATGTAGGCAGCTGGGCCTAATGCTTCTGTATAAACCACACCGTGGTAACTCACATCAGGTTCATTTAACCGTTTAAATTTTTCTTTATGTTCAGCCCACGGAAATTTGCCTGAGTCGATAATGGCACCTCCTAAGCTATTCCCGTGTCCTCCCATATATTTTGTGAGTGATTGAATAACAATATCTGCTCCATGCTCAATGGGACGGCATAGGTAAGGACTTGGAACTGTATTATCGACAATAAGTGGCACACCATGTCGGTGAGCAACCTCAGCCATTGCAGAAATATCAGTTACATTACCTTGAGGATTACCCAACGACTCAACATAAATTGCTTTAGTACGTGCATCGATTAGTGGCTCAAAACTTTTGGGGTTTCTATAATCAGCAAAGCGAGTTTCAATGCCATATTGCGGTAAAGTATGAGCAAATAAATTGTAAGTACCCCCATACAGAGCGCTAGAGGACACAATGTTATCGCCCATTTCAGTAATTGTTTGGATTGCATAAGTAACTGCAGACTGTCCTGAGGCAAGAGCTAAGGCTCCGATACCACCCTCAAGCTCCGCAACTCTCACTTCGAGTACTGATTGAGTTGGATTCATAATGCGGGTATAGATATTACCTTGTACCTTAAGATCAAATAAATCAGCACCGTGCTGAGCGCTATCAAAAGCGTAAGCTACCGTCTGATAAATAGGAGGTACTACGGCTTTAGTTATGGGATCAGGTTTATACCCTGCGTGAATAGCTTTGGTTTCGAACTTCATCAGATTTCCCCTTTTATTTTATGCGCCCATTATATTCATATTTGAAATGTATTTTACTAAAACTTAGCTTCTAAGAGTTTAGTGTTAGAAGATATTGTAATCTGTTTTGTTCACGCAAATGCAAACTGTAATTATCTTAAAAGCAAAAAATTTAAAATTCCAAAAAAATATTAGATCTAAGCGAATTCATGACTCTTCATGAGGAAAAGTTCTAAAAATTGATTACCTAATCTTTATAAGTGAGTGCTGTTATGAAAAAATGAACTAAATACTTTAACCTAACTCAGAGTACAGTCCTTAGAATTTAATGTGTAATAAATATTATTTTAATGTGACAAGTTAATCTTTTAATAAACTCAAGGAAAAAAAATAAATTTTATGAAAAAAACAATTATTGCTTCTGCATTATTCCTATCTTTTGCAACATCAGTTTTTGCAAAGGATATCGTCGACACTGCTGTTGCTAATGGTAATTTTAAAACATTGGCCACCGCCCTTACCGAAGCAGGTCTTATTGAAACATTAAAAGGTCCAGGTCCCTTCACAGTATTTGCACCAACTGATGAGGCATTTGCTAAGATTCCTAAAGCAGATTTAGATGCTTTGCTCAAAAATAAAGCAAAGTTAAGTGCAGTATTAACTTATCACGTTGTTGCTGGAAAGGTTATGGCAGCAGATGTCAAGACTGGAAAAGTAAAAACTGTTCAAGGCTCCGAACTTACTGTCGCAGTCAATAGTTCTAAAAAGCCCTACAGTGAGAGTGTTACTACTGTGAAAGTAGATAATGCGACTGTTACAAAAACAGATATTGTTACAGATAATGGTGTTATCCATGTAATTGATACTGTAGTCATGCCTAAATAATATTGACTAGCAATACTTAACCTTGCAACAGTATAAATTAAATCAATTTGGCTATAAGCTAATAATTGATGTTGTAATTTTACCTGCCTAATTTTTAGGTTACTTGAATTAAAAAGCCCAGCAATTTTGTTGGGCTTTTTTTTTGCACACCCCTATTTCGCCCCGCTACTTTTCGCCCACCCCCTCTACAACCCAGACAATTATTGTAAATATCCGCTTCTGGAGGATTAGCTCAGCTGGTAGAGCAGCGGACTCTCAAGTTTACCCGTCTTATGGAGCGGTCGCTTGAGTTAAACCTGAATCTTGGAATTTCTCAAATTTAAAGTTACTTTGGCTGTTGAACGGTTCTTAGGTAAGGCCTAATCGTTTTAAATCCGCTTGGGTATTTCTTTTGCGCATCTTCATTGGAAACAGTTGGCGGAATAATCACATCATCACCATTTTTCCAATTCACAGGTGTTGCCACTTGATGTTTTGCATTAAGTTGTATCGCATCAAGCAATCTTAAAATTTCATCGAAGTTTCTCCCTGCGCTCATTGGATAGATAAGAATAGCTTTAATCTTTTTATCTGGTCCAATAATAAAGACTGATCTAACAGTTGCATTATCTTGCGCTGTTCTTGAACCTCCACTCGCATTAGGGTGAATCATGTCGAAGAGTTTTGCTACCACTAAGTCATCATCTCCAATTAATGGATAATTTACAGCGTAACCTTGAGTTTCAGCGATATCTCCAACCCATCTTTCGTGATCGCTTACAGGATCAATACTTAATCCAATAGCTTTAGTATTCCGCTTATCAAATTCTGGCTTTAATTTAGCAACATAACCTAATTCCGTCGTACAAACTGGTGTGAAATCTTTAGGATGTGAAAATAGAATAGCCCAACTATCACCAATCCATTGATGGAAATCAATAAGGCCCTCGGTAGTTTTTGCTTTAAAATTTGGCGCTTCATCGCCTATGCGTATGGTCATAATCAAATTCCTTTAGTAATTCCTAGCATCGAATATTAGCACCATGCTTGTCAATATGATTCTAATTAAAATAGATAAGCTTATACAAAACATCCGGAATCCGGATATTTTGTAACACACCCCTTTTTGATCTGTGCCAATTTCGTTAACCCAAACCCTCTAAAACCCAGACAAATACTGTAAAATATTCTTTTCTAGGGGATTAGCTCAGTTGGCAGAGCAGCGGACTCCTAAGTTTACCGGTCTTATGGAGCGGTAGCCTGAGTTAAACCTAAATCTTGGAATTTCTCAAAGTTAGTCTATGAAGTTTTTTTTGCTGCGTACCACAACACACCGAGTGTCGAAGGGTGTTAATGCCCCTTTAACTCGAGCCCTTCCTGATGACACTAAGTCTTGTTGCAACTTATTTATGAACCTTTACTTACACCCTCTCAACCTCGCCTATGCACCACTCTAAAATAGAAACTAGCGCTGTAAAAAAACCGCATCATCAGGACTGGAAAGTTATTAAGAACTTATTGCCTTATATAAGCGCTTACAAAGCACGCATTATTTTTACCTTATTGTGCTTAGTGTTGGCGAAGGTGGCTAATCTTGGCGTACCCGTTACTCTTAAAAATATAGTGGATGCGATGAGTATTTCTTCAATACCGAAAGCTTTGCTGGTGGTGCCTGTGAGCTTAATTGTTGCGTATGGTTTACTGCGCCTTTCAGCCTCACTGTTTGCCGAGTTGCGAGAGTTAATTTTTTCTAAAGTCACTGAGCAAACTGTGAGACAAGTGGGTTTACAAGTTTTTGATCATCTTCATGCACTATCTTTACGTTTTCACCTATCTCGTCAAACAGGCGGTATGACGAGAGATATTGAGCGTGGCACACGCGGCATTCAATCTCTGATCTCATATTCCCTTTTCAGCATTATTCCCACCTTAATCGAACTTGTTATGGTGCTAGGGTATCTTTTATATGCTTATGATATTAAGTTTGTATTAGTGACGTTTGTGGCACTTATTTGTTATGTAGTGTTTACCGTGGTCATCACGGAGTGGCGAACAAACTTTCGGCGTGAGGTGAATAGCCTTGATTCAGAAGCCAACCAAAGTGCTGTGGATACTTTAATTAATTTTGAAACAGTCAAGTATTTTGGCAATGAACAGTTTGAATCCACGCGTTATGATGTCAATCTAAAAAAATACGCACAAGCTGTTCTTAAATCGCAAAAGTCTTTGGCTTTTTTAAACTTTGGTCAGCAAATTATTATCGTTTTTGGATTGGTATGTATTTTAGGCTTGGCCAGTCAAGAGGTTGCAAGCCGAGAAATGACGATTGGTGATTTAGTATTGGTGAATGTATTAATGATACAACTTTACATACCACTTAACTTTCTAGGTGTGCTGTACCGTGAAATGAAGCAATCGTTAATCGATATAGACCGAATGTTTAGTTTGCTGGAAACGGATCAAGAAATTCCTGATCTACCAAACGCACCAGTATTGCAAATACTATCTCCAGAGATAGGGCCACATATTTATTTTAAAGACGTTAGTTTTTATTACGAACAAAACCGCAGCATATTAAATCAAGTATCGTTTGAAATATTACCAGGCCAAACAATCGCCGTTGTTGGTCAAAGCGGCGCAGGAAAAAGCACCTTAGGCAGATTATTATTCCGTTTTTACGACGTACAATCGGGTACCATTTATTTGGATGGCCAAGACATCAGAACGGTTAAGCAAGCAAGCCTAAGACAGGCAATAGGAATAGTACCGCAAGATACAGTTCTATTTAACGATACCATAGGATTTAATATAGCCTACGGTAAGCCTGGTGCGAGCCAATCTGCCATAGAAGCGGCGGCTCAATCAGCTCAAATCCATGATTTTATTTGTGGCCTACCAAATGGCTACAACACCAATGTTGGTGAACGTGGTCTTAAGCTTTCTGGTGGTGAGAAGCAGCGCGTAGCCATTGCAAGAACACTACTAAAAAACCCTTCTTTACTTGTCTTTGACGAAGCCACCTCTGCGTTGGATTCTAAAACAGAACGTAGCATTCAAAAGGAACTAAACGAGTTAGCCAAGAATCGCACGACATTAATCATTGCACACCGCCTTTCAACCATCACGCATGCCCATCAAATTTTAGTCATGGAATCAGGCAGTATTATTGAACGTGGTACCCATGCATCGCTGTTAAAGGATGGGCAGCGCTATGCAGAAATGTGGCGTGTGCAGCAAAACCAAATCCAATTATGAAACCCCTGATTCAGAGCTGGTATTGAAAAAAAGCTAGGTCAGGCTAAGCGTTTTAACGAGAGCGCATTCACACAATAACGGAGCTTGCTAGGTGCTGGACCGTCGGGGAATACATGGCCCAAGTGCGCATCGCAAGAACTGCAGGTGATTTCAACTCGAACACAGCTTAGACTGCCATCGTTAAAATATGCCACCGCATTTGGCTCTATTGGTTGTGTAAAAGAGGGCCAGCCTGTGCCGGAATCAAACTTTTGTGTTGCATCAAACAGCATAGTGTCACAGCAGGCGCATGCATACAAACCTGGCTCAAAGTGCGTGCACATAAGTGAACTGAAGGGACGTTCTGTGCCTGCCTTGCGTGTAACCTCGTAGACATCGTTAAGCAATAAATTGCGCCATTGATCGTCTGTTTTTTCCACGCGTTGATTCATGGGAGGGTTACCATGGAGCACGCGATTTTCAATATCTTGCCAAGTCAGCATAAAAATATCTATAGGGTTATTGATTAATAAATTGTAGTGGTCTAATGTGGTTTCAAAAAATTACTCGTTAATACTATGCATCAAAGCTTTATTTTTTTAATAGATTAACATTGAAACTTATGCTGTGAACAGTGTCAAAAGTTTTTGATGGTTAATTATTAAAAATTACGTTCCAAATTGATACAACTTCAATTGGATGATTAGCAACTTCAGAATGCTTTACTTTTCCATCTAATTTAGCTTCAAGACCTAATTGATGTTGAAGTGTCCTATATGATCGATAGGCACTAATAAGTTTTTTAGCTGTAAGGCTTTCTATTAAACCTTTTTCACTAAAAAGGTTAAGTAATCCAATATTGCCTATATTGTGAGTAAGCTCCTTATATAAGGAACTAAAAGCTAATACAAAATATTGCACAATAAATTCAATATCAATAATTCCTCCATGATCGTGTTTTAAATCGAAATACTTATGATCAATCTTGTGTTTTTCGAGCATTTTTAGGCGCATATCTACTACATCTCTCTTTAACTTATCTAGATCTCTTTGAGTTTCCAGAAGATCTAATCGAACCTTTTCAAATTGATTACCTATTTCTATATTTCCAGCACAAAACCTTGCTCGAGTAATCGCCTGATGTTCCCATGTCCAAGCCCTCTTTAATTGATAGTCTCTAAAAGCATCAATAGAGCTCACTAAAAGTCCACTTGCACCGTCAGGTCTTAATGCAAGGTCAATATCATAAAGAACACCCGAGGATGTATAGGTATTAAGCCAACTATTGATACGCTGTGCAAATCTAGCATATTTTTCAGTCATACCATCTCGTTCGTCATCATAGATAAAGACGATATCTAAATCTGAGGTATAGCTCATTTCTTTGCCACCGAATTTCCCATAAGCAATCAAAGCAAACCTAGGCGAATCGATTTGTTCTGGATACATATAATTCCAAACTAAACTCAATGTTTCTTCAATCATTAGGTCAGCAAGCTCAGTCAAATAGTCAGACAGACTTTCAACAGACACATCTCCTATCACTTCTAATGCAGCCAACTTAAAAATAGTGGCATGTTTGATATTCCGCATAATATTCATTTGTTGCTCAATATCATCTTTGGCTTCTAATAAATCTTTTTGAAGTTTCTCTTTTAACGCCACAAAATCTGGCTTTGTATAAAAATGATTAATATCAAGAAGCTCATCAATTAAAATCGGATGTTGAATAAGGTATTGGGTAAGCCAAGGGCCTGCTTCAGATAATTTAATTAGTATCTTTAATGCACTTGGATTTTCAGTAAGCATGGCAAGATAACTTGCACGCCGACATATGTTTTCTAAGATTGAAATAATTCTTACCATTGTCGAATAAGAATTTGAACTGAAAGACACCTCTTGGATAATTAAAGGCATGAGTAAATCAAATCGTTGTCGACTGATTTCAGGTAAGTGAAGATAACGTGAGCTATGCTTTAATCCATCGAGAACTTGGTAAGTTTCTTCAGGTGATTTAAAACCAAAATTTGCAAGATGTGTATGTGCATCTTCTAACTTTAAAGTGCTATTCCAAAGTGCTTTAGCTGTATTAAACTGAGGCGAACCCTCATCCTTAATGGTTTCTTTAAATACCTCGTCAAAATAAAACTCTACATTTGCTCTATGAATTCCAAGATCTCGATAAAATACGTTCCAATCTTCATATTGCATAGATCGAGCCACTCTTAATTTACCTTCATCAGATTTTGGTAGTTCTTGTGTTTGCATATCTTCCATGTATTGAAGCCTATGCTCGAGATTTCTTAAAAAAACATACGCGTTTATTAAGACTTCGATGCCTTCATTAGATAATAATTTTTTAACTTCAAGAAGTTTTAATGTAGGTAAAAGTGATTTAAGTCGTAAAGTCTTGTCTTGTCCACCTCTAATCAATTGATAGACCTGGGCAATAAATTCAATCTTACGAATACCACCTAGGCCAAGCTTAATATTTTCTTGCATACCTCTCTTGTTTACGTCATTTTGAATTTGACTTTTCAAGTCACGCATAGAGTTTAATGTACCGTAATCTAAATACCTGCGATAAATAAAAGGATGAATGATTTTACTAAGTTCATGATGAGGGCCTACAATAACTCGACCTTTTACCCAAGCGTATCTTTCCCATTCTCTTCCGTATTTTTGATAATAGTCCTCTAATGTCTGATAACTGCATGCAATCTGACCTTCAGAACCAAATGGCCTTAATTGCATGTCCACACGAAATACAAATCCATCTTCTGTAATGTCATTCATGCTCGATATGATTTTCTTACCAAGCTTAATAAAGAAGCTTTGATTGCTTATAGATGCCTTACCTTCAGTTTCTCCTTCTTCGGGATATGTAAAGATAAGATCAATATCAGATGAAATATTAAGCTCTTCTCCACCTAACTTTCCCATACCGACAATACTTAATTGTTGCTCTTTACCACTTATTCCTCTGGGGGAGCCATGAATGGCCTTGAGTAATTTGAAATGAAATTGATGTGATTGAATTAGAGTGATTTCAGCAAGCGTAGTCACTGATGTTAAAATCTCATCTAAATCAGCTAGTTTATTAAGATCACGAAGAATGATATTAGCAATGACTTGCTGACGAAGTTTACGAAGAGATTTATTTAAACTTTCCTCATCCGAAATTTGCCGGCCATCCAACTTAGATTCCATTTCTTGGCGATTAAACGGATGGCAAATATGTTGAAGTGAATTTTGCTTGAGATCACTATCTGCTTCAAATAACCTTTTTATAAAAGGTGAACAGGCATAGGTATAATCAAGGTTTTTGCCAAGTAAATTATCTAATGAGACTTGATTGTTCATTTATTAATATATAGAAGATTGTATGTTTCAGAAATTAACACAAAATCTCCAGATTCCGGATATTTCATAACATACTCCTATTCAGCACCCGACAAAATCCACATACCTAAGCACTCTTACAGAGACAAATACTCTAAAATAGAACGTTCTAGGGGATTAGCTCTGCTGGTAGAGAAATTTAACCAAAGAAAACCCGCATTTGCTTAAACACTGAAAAAATCCCAGGGTAATTTTTAAACTACCCAAACCGCCTGCAACGTTTTATTTTTTAGATTTTGAATTCATTGCGTGCTCAATAGCAAATTCATATAAATCTACTAAATCTTCTTCAGTGACATCAATAATTCCATCCATTTGAGCAATCGCCCATTTGAAGTTTTTTTCACTAAGTTTCAGAACATGTTGTTTGCTAGCGATCTCTTGATGATGCGTATGATTGGCGTTCATAATGGGATATCTCTTGCGAAGTAAATAACGATTGATAATTAAACCCATTAAAGTAATTGTTAGTGCATTAAACATAATAACTTCGTAACAAAACTGCCAGCTAACTTCCCGACCTGCTAAAGCGGCTATTAAGGCCGTTGCAGCACTTGGTGGGTGTGGGCACTTTAAAATGTGCATAGCAAGAATTGATAATGAAATTGCTGATGCTGCGGCAATGGTGGGATTATATAACCAATGAGCACAAGCAACTCCTATAAAAGCAGAAACTAAATGTCCCCCAATAACAGGCCATGGTTGAGCCATTGGATTATGTGGAGTAACAAATATTAAAAAGGTTGAGGCTCCCATAGAAGCAATTAACATTATATTTAGGGAATAATTTTGGTTTCCTAGTTTTGTTAAACTTGCTAATGCAAGTATTGCAATAAAGGCACCTAAAGCAGAGAGTATTTTTTCTAGATTTAACATAATTTAATTTTTATCTTTCGTCTATTTGAGTAAGCATTTATTAATACTTTAGCATTTTAAATATTAAAAATCGTTTGTTTACCCTTTAAGTAAAACCTCCTCCCCTGAATCTTCTGTCTAGCCCAGAAATTCTGTAAAATATCCCATTCTAGGGGATTAGCTCATTATAGAGCGCCGGACTCTTAAGATCCTATTTCGAGGTGCGATCAAAGAAAGAAGCTGCTAGTATGAGTGACTTTTTTATGTCAATCTTTAGTTTCGACTTTAAAAAAGTAATTGCTTTCTTCTCTAATTAATATAAAAATTTGTCTGATTTCTTAATATATTTCTTGCAAAGCTATAAAAAATGTAGGAAATTCAAAGAGTATTTCATTTTAAAGGAGGTAAAAATGGCAGAGAAAAAAATTTGGTCTGAAAAGGCTAGTATGCGAGATTTTTATTCAACACCAACGCATTGGATACTTACATTTATAACTGTGGGCTTCTATTTTTTAATCATTTATCTCTGGAGACTAAATACAAGATACTCTCTCACCGATGAAAGACTCATTATAGAGTCTGGTATTTTAAGTAAGCACATTGATGAAATAGAATTATTCAGAATAAAAGATACAAAACTTTCACAAGGTTTATGCCAAAGATTTGTAGGTTTAGGAAATATAAGTGTTGCAAGTACAGATAATACTCCTGACCTTATAATGATTTGTCTTCCGAATGCAAAAGAGAAAAGGGAGCAATTGAGAACCCTTGCAAATGCAGCAAGGAGTAAAAAAGGCGTTAGAACGCTTGTTCATGAATAAAATGTCACTTTTCGAAATTTATAAAAAAAATCAAGTTTTATATATTGAATATGGTTTTATTTATGTAACCTTACTTTTCTTTATGATTTTTCTCCCTTTCAGGGGTGTTACAAATCTAATTTCTTCAGTAATTTTATTCTGGTTATTCATTGCAATGCTTGTATTGTTAATAAATCAAAACATTAATAAAGAATTAGACTTTGAGGATTTATTTCAAGATACAAATCTCCCCTCTAAATTAAAGCTATTTATAACTTCTATTTTTATTTTTATTTTGGTGCTAATAGAAATTAATATTTTTAATAAATTTGAAACAGTTAATTGGTTATTTAATTTTATTCAAATGTTGATTACTATTTTGCAATCCTTATTAATAGCTCTGTTTACAATGAACAAGATTCATTTATTTGCGACTGCAGTTATATATACTGCATTATCTTCTTTAATCACATGTATTACCTTATTCTTTGGAGGAATATTTTTTACCCCCTATCTGCTTATAGCCCTCTTTAAAAATAAGTAATTCAAGAAGAAAAACCAATTATTACCTTTGCACCAAACATAAAAAAGTCAAGGCGATGAGTGGGTTTTTTATGAAGAGAATGTATCTGTGTCATTAAAATGACATTTTACAAATAAATCAAATTTTTTGATCTTGAAAGTGGGGATTCAATTTAACTTGCAGGCATATTTTTGATTTCCTTCCTCAGCAGAACCTGGGTTTGGTGTTCTCCAACCTACCGCCTCAATCTCTTTCGCTGAAACACTAAAACTTTGACCTGTTGCCATAGGGCCAGCGTACAAAGTTACAGCAAGATATCTTTGTTTCAATGGGGTTTTGCAAGTTGCTTCAATATAACTTTTACCTGAAAAAATCCCATCAGCAGGTTTTAAGTAATCCTGTATTGTCCAGTAATACACCTTACCATTATTTTTTTTGATCTTTGCAGTATCCATATAAAATGTATTCCCAGATACGGATTTGTTTATCTCAATCCATTCTGCAAAAGACCGTGATGAAGCAAGACTCAAAAAGATAAAAATTAAAAAGGCTAATAATCTACTCATTAATCTACTATATAAAAATTGATTTTATGTTGGCAAGTAAAATCTCCGGATTCCGGATGTTTTTTAGCACACCCCTATTTCGCCCCGCTACTTTTCATCTACCCAAGCCCTCCAACCTAGACAAATACTGTAATATCTCATTCTGGGGGATTAGCTCAGCTGGTAGAGCAGCGGACACTAAGAGGACGTTGTCTGAGAGTTGATCAAATAAGAAAGCCACTGCTAAGAGTGGCTTTTTTTTATTACAGAATAATAATTAAAATTTATAAGACACGCTTCCTAAAAGGTTATTAGTTTCAGGTTCTAAAGTATTAGGTCCCCCATAGAAAAAAGATTTATCCTTATAGTTAGTGTAAGAATACTCGACACCTAAAATAATATTTTCTTTGAATGCATAATCAAGTCCTGCGCCTAAAATATAGCCACTGTGATTTGATTCTTTTGTTGCGGACCCTGCCCCTGAGTACCTTAAATCTGATAAGTGAGTGTTTGAATAACCAGCTTTTACGTAAGGTAATAGTTTATCAAAGGTATACCCAGCTTTAGCAACAACATTAAAAATACGATCTTGTTTGACGGAGTATCTTTCAGCATCGCCACCACCAGTTAGGCTATCTGATTTACTTCCTGGTGTAAAAATTATATTTCCCTCAATGCCTAAAAGAAATTTAGAGTTGAATTGGTGGTTATATCCAGCTTTAAATCCTCCAGCAAAATTAGTAGAAGTAATATCAGGTATTCTTGATGGGGTGTAATTAGTGATCGTATTTATTGTTTCAATCTTACTTCTACCAGCTA
>SYKG01000043.1 GCA_005797835.1 Methylotenera sp. | reverse complement strand
TTAGCCTTTTTTCCTGCAGCGAAGAAAAAAAAATACCTTATCAATATGAAGGTTCTTTTAATATAGAAAAAGGTGGCATATTGATTGATGCAATGTCTGGAGAGCCAAGCAATCTTATCTCAATGATTGCAGGAGACTCTGCTTCTTCAGCAATTTCAGGAAATATTTTTAATAAACTTATAAAATACGATAAAAATTTAAATTTAGCATCGGAATTAGCCGAGAAATGGACAATTTCTCAGGACCAAAAAACAATTACTTTTTATTTAAGAAAAAATCTTAAATGGTCTGACGGCCAAGATCTAACCAGTGATGATGTTCTCTTTACTTGGCAACTTGTCACTGATGAAAAAACTAGAACTCCTTATGGTTCAGATTATAAATTAGTTGATAAGGCTGAAACACCAGATCCTCATACATTTCAAGTGAGTTATAAAAAAGCTTATGCCCCTGCTCTTGATAGCTGGGCATCTCTTCAAATTCTTCCCAAACACATCCTGAAAGACGAGAATATAAATCAGACATTTTTCTCAAGAAAACCTACCGGCTCTAGTTACTATAAATTGGCGCAGTGGAAAAATGGAGAAAAACTAATTTTGGAGGCAAGTTCCTCATCTGTAATGGGTGAACCTAATGTAAATCAACTCATGTCACGATTTATTCCTGATACATCTTCTCAGTTTCTAGAATTGATTGCTGACAATATTGATCTTATGAATATTAACCCTATTCAATTTGCACGAGTTATTCCTTCCAGACCTGATTTAAAAAATAAACTTGCACTCTATAAAGAACTTGGAAATAGTTATACCTATCTTGGTTTTAATTTAAAACGTAGTCTATTTAATGATATTAAAGTAAGGCAAGCAATTAACTTTGCCCTTGATAAACAAGAAGTAATTAATGGAGTTCTCTTAGGCCTTGGTGAACCGGTTGCATCACCCTATAAACCTGGAACCCGCTGGAGCAATAAAGAACTTTACCCCTATCCTTACGATAAAAGCCGAGCGCTTAAATTACTCAATGAGGCAGGATTTAAAGATACTAATCAAGACGGTATTTTAGAAAAAAATGGCAAGCCATTTTCTTTTGAGATCCTTACAAATCAAAATAAACAAAGAGAGATGACCGCAGTCCTTATTCAAAGAAGATTAAAAGATGTAGGAATAGATGCAAAAATTAGGGTCATTGAATGGGCAAGCTTCGTTAATCAATTTATTAAAACGGGAGATTTTGATGCAGTAATTCTTGGCTGGAGCTTATCCCTCGATCCTGATCAATATAATATTTGGCATTCATCACAACAAAATCCTGGTCAATTCAATTTTATTGGATTTAGTAATAAAGAGGTAGATCAGCTGCTTGAGGAAGGCCGAACTGAATTAAATGCTGATAGACGTGAAAAAATTTATCATGACTTTTCAAAAATTTTGCTTAAGGAAAGTCCTATTATTTATCTTTATGCTGGATACGGTTTAACTGCTATGAATAAACGTATTAAGGGTATTGAATCGCCTGCTCCACCAGCAGGGATATCTTATAACTCATATGAATGGTTTATCCCCTCCACCTTACGAAGAAATGAAATAGCTCAATAAAATGCTCAACTATCTCATTAAACGTTTGTTATGGATGATTCCAATGTTAATTGGTATTAGTCTTATTTCTTTTTTTATAATGCACTTAGCCCCTGGTGACATTACAGCATCAGAATCTGCATTCAATCCAAAAGCATCGGAAGAATCACGTCAAAAATTAAGAGCGCTTTATAACCTCGATAAACCTCT
Organism: Methylotenera sp.; assembly: GCA_005797835.1. Lineage (GTDB taxonomy): Bacteria > Pseudomonadota > Gammaproteobacteria > Burkholderiales > Methylophilaceae > Methylopumilus. The sequence continues at coordinate 4,481 of SYKG01000043.1, read as the reverse complement.
AATAACCCAATATAGCCTTTGGTTAAAACGTATTGTGAAATTAGATTTTGGTAATTCTTTTGCTTCTCATCAACGCCCTATCTTATGGCAAACAAAAGATGCTAAAGGCAATATTACTAAAGGTATGATTCAGGATGCACTTCCGATTACACTGATGATAAATTTAATAGGTTTACTAATTATCTTTACACTCTCAATTGTATTGGGTGTTATTTCAGCAGTTCATCAAAATCGATGGCCGGATCGACTGATTACCATCTTTGTATTTATCGGTTTTGCTGTTCCAGGTTTTTGGTTAGCCCTATTGTTAATGTATTGGACTGGTGTGACTCACTCTTGGTTGCCTATTTCGGGTCTTCATAGCGCTGGATATGAAAAGATGGGATTCATTGCGCAATATGTTGATTTATTGAAGCATCTTATATTACCTGTCTCTATCTCAAGTTTAGGTGGACTCGCAAGTATTTCTCTTTTTGTTAGAAATGGGATGTTAGATGTACTTCAACAGGAATTTATTACCACTGCTCGCGCTAAAGGCTTAACTGAAAATAAAGTGATTTATGGTCACGCATTAAGAAATACACTACTACCTCTTATTACCATTATAGGTTTATCAATTCCAGGGTTGATTGGTGGTTCCGTGATTGGTGAATCAATTTTTGCAATTCCTGGAATGGGTAAATTATTTTTTGACGCAGTATTAATGAGAGATTTTCCGGTAGTTATGGGAGTCTTGACAATTGGGTCTGTATTAACACTATTTGGAAATTTGATTGCAGATATTGGTTACGCCTGGGCAGATCCAAGAATTAGACGAGGTATCTCTAATTGAAAAACCTTATTCAAAATCCTTTGGCTTTAAGTGGGCTTATTATTATTATTGCTATTCTTTTTATTGCAATCTTTGCACCATGGCTATCCCCCTATGATCCTAATTATATTGATATTCATTCTATACTTTTACCCCCATCCCTTTCCCATTTTATGGGGACAGATGGACTAGGAAGAGATGTTTTTTCTCGCATGCTGTTTGGATCAAGAATTTCACTCTTAGTAGGTTTTGTTGCAGTGGGAATTGCTACAATCATTGGCACATTTTTAGGAGCAATTGCTGGCTTTTATCGCGGCTTGGTTGATTCAATTATCATGCGCTTTGTAGATATTATGTTATCAATCCCTTCGTTTTTTCTTATACTGGCGGTAATTGCTTTTTTAACGCCATCCATCTGGAATATTATGATTGTAATTGGATTAACTTCATGGATGGGAGTAACTCGTCTTGTTCGTGCAGAATTTTTAAGTCTTAGAAGTCGAGAATATATTCTAGCAGCTGAAGCGATGGGTGCTACAGATTACAGGCTTATTTCAAAACATCTACTGCCCAATAGCTTAACACCAATAATCGTAAGTTCTGTTTTGGGTATTGCGAGTGCAGTTCTTACAGAATCTGGTTTAAGTTTTCTTGGGCTTGGAGTTCAGGCACCTCAATCATCGTGGGGCAATATCCTCACTGATGGGAAAGAATATATTCAATTTGCATGGTGGCTTTCATTATTTCCAGGACTGGCTATTTTAATTACAGTCCTCGGTTATAATTTACTAGGTGAGGGATTAAGAGATTTTCTTGATCCAAAAAATAAAAACCAAAAAAAATAAAAGGAATAGTATATGGGTTTTTTAAATGGCAAAAGAGTTTTAATTCTTGGTCTTTTAAGTGAAAGATCTATTGCTTATGGCATCGCTTCAGCTATGAAACGTGAAGGAGCAGAATTAGCTTTTACCTATCAAATGGAAAAACATGAAGAGCGTGTCAAAAATCTTGCTCTTAATTTTAATTCAAATATTGTATTGCCCTGTGATGTTTCAAGTGATGAGCAAATCAATAATCTATACCCTTTATTAAAAAAGTATTGGGATAAATTAGATGGAATAGTTCATTCACTCGCTTTTGTAACTAAAGAAGCTCTAAAGGGTGACTTTATCGAATCTACAACTCGTGAAAATTTTCGAATAGCACATGATATAAGTTCTTACAGCTTTACAGCCCTGGCTAAAGCTCTATTACCTCTACTAAGCCAGCATGCAAGCTTACTAACGTTAACCTACTTGGGTGCAGAAAGAACAATGCCTAATTATAATGTGATGGGGCTTGCTAAAGCAAGTTTAGAAGCTAATGTGAGATATATGGCTCAGAGTCTTGGACCCAAAGGTATTAGAGTCAATGCAGTGTCTGCTGGACCAATAAAAACACTTGCAGCATCAGGAATCGCTGACTTTGATCGAATGATAGGCTTTAATGAAAAGCACGCTGCTTTAAGACGCAATGTAACAATTGAAGAAGTAGGAAATGCTGCTGCTTTTCTATGTAGTGATCTTGCATCAGGGATTACAGGCGAAATTACCTTTGTAGATGGTGGCATGAATATTACTGCTGCAGGTTCAATCGACTAATTTTTTTGAGCTGTTTCAAAAAATTTTTGATTAACTGAAACATTTGCTCTAGCTTTCAATCCCTTAAGATATGCACTCAAGTATTCATAAGATAATGCTTCGGTATAATCTAAAGTAAATGCTCTTTTATTTTCTTCGTTATTATCATTTGGAAATGCTACCTTACTAACTTTAACAATAACATAACCGTTATTGCCATCTACAAAACCACTATAACTTGGAAGCTTCTCTGTTGGCATTTTATATGTATGATTAATTATAGCCTCACTTAAGCCTTTAGAATTTTTTCGGTCAACAAATCCTGCTGGCTCCCAAATAATCTTTTGTGAAGGATCAGCCACAGATTTTAAAGCTACTTCACCTAAACTAATTACCATTTTCTTTGCTGCTTCAAACCTTAAATAATCTTCAACATTTTTCTTAATATCGTCAAATGGCTTTGTAGATTGTGATTTATATTCAATAATACGTGCTGAGATTAGATTGTTTGGTGTTACTTCAATAGCTTCAGTATTTCGCCGATCCTTAATAGATTCCTTACTAAATAAGGCACTCATTAGTGCTTCATTTTTAAAAAATTTTTCTGTATCACTGCGGCTAATCCAATCAGTTTTTTGTATGGGGAGGTTAAATTTTTTGGATACCATATCAAGGCTTGATGATTGCTCATAAACCTTATTGCTAAATTCCTCAGCAAGAGCTACAAATTTTTCTTGCCCTTTCTGATAGATTAACTCACCCTTAATTTGAGTCTTTATTGCATCATAACCTACACCCTCACCTGTAATCTTTGTAAGTTTAATAATGTGATAACCAAAATCTGATTCGACGATATTACTAACTTCATTTACTTTCATTGAGAATACAGCATCATCAAAAGGCTTAACCATCATGCCACGACCAAATGCCCCTAGATCCCCGCCTTTTTTAGCTGACTCAGGATCTTGTGAAAATTTTCTAGCTAATACCTCAAATTCTTTTGGGCTCTTTCTAATTTGACTCAAAATATCATCAGCCTTAGCCTTAACTTTTGCTTTTTCTGCAGGAGGTGCATTTTTAGATATGGCTAATAAAATATGACTTGCTTCTCTTTGTTGTTGATTTTGAAATTTATCACTATTTGTTTTATAAAAAGTTTTTATCTCATCCTCTGTAACGCTAATAGATGGGAGAATATTTGCTAATGAAAATACTACAAACTCAGCTTTTACCTGCTCTGGTGCTAAAAACTTTGATTTATTCTGTTCATAAAAGGCTTGCATATCTTTTTCAGCGATATTAGCTTTTGTCATGTAATCTTTAGTTTTGAATTCAGCAACACTTATTTCTCTTTGTTGTGAAGTTGCTTTTAACGTTTCTGATAGATTATTCGGTGGAATAAATGTAAGTTTTTGCAGTCCATCTCGCACTTGTTGAATAAGTAGATCTTTTCTAATACTCTCTTCAAATTTATTGGGAGTAAGTTGGTTATTTTTTAAGACATTGTCGTAAAGCTCTTGTGAAAACTTTCCATCTTTCTGAAATTCAGGCATACCAAAAATATATTGGCTTAATTGTTGATCGCTGATTTTAAATTTTGATTCTCTAATATCATTATTTAGTAATTGTTTTGTAATTAGACCATCTACTACAGATTCTTTAAATTCAAATGAATCGAACATTAAAGGATCTACTTTTTTACCCTCACTCACGATGCGGTTTCGAATATTTTCGATTGCGCGATTATATTCTGGTAGTAAAATTTTATAACCATTGACTTTAGCAATACTTACATTGTTACTGGCTTGATTTAGATATGAGTCAATTCCAAATAATGCAAAAGGAATAACAATGAGAGCTAAAATAACCTGTGCAGCTTTCGTTTGCCCATACTTCCTTAAATTTTCTAACATTAAATTTATCCCATGTCTTTTATTGTTTTATGATAAAAATACATACTAAAAAGTTGTGACTGAATATCCCAAAAGGCGAATCAAAAGATTTGCCCTTATTATATTGGCGGAGTGGACGGGACTCGAACCCGCGACCCC
>SYKG01000004.1 GCA_005797835.1 Methylotenera sp. | reverse complement strand
CTTACAGGCTTCAAAAATACTTCTCTGAGCATCTAACAGATGATTTGATAGACTGTTCACTAATATTTTTACATTTTCTGATACTGTAATTAATTGTTGTTTTGCCATCTTTATCACCTTTAAGTTTTTCCTATAGGGAAATGAATAATCTTATTATGGCTATAAAACCTTATTTTGAATACAACAAAAGAAATCTTAATCGAGTTTCAAAGTCTATTTTAAAACGTCTGACTCCTGATTTATTACCAAGAAAATAGTTTACAGAATAGTTAGAACAAGTTCTATGGTCATTGTCATAATACTTCAGGATGTCTGTACATGTTCTTCCCATTTAACAGGTGTTTTCAAGTGTCTTTTTTATACCGATTTCAGAACACTTTATAAGTTGGCCTCCCCACCCTTATTCGAAAAGGGATCTAATCCTTAGGAGTGATTTGTTCTATCCATTGAACTATGGGGAGGGAGATAGTTAATTATACAATTAATCAAATCCTTTATTGCTCGGTTTACGTTTGCGTAATTATATTTCTTTAGCGCTACGAGGGCAAAATGTAAAAGTTATTTTTTTAAAAATGATTTAAGAAACTGAATACCAAAGTTAACCCCAAATCCGTTTACTTCACTTAAGGCTGCTCCCAGTCCGCCTTTACGATTACTTGATGAAAGATCGGTATGTAACCATGGAATATTATTTTCAATAAATCGATTTAAAAATCTAGCAGCGTGAATATGGTCGGCCCCACCCTCGAGGGTGCACTGTTTGATATCTGCAATCCCACTCTCAAGATCTTCTTCGTAGTCTTCATCAAATGGAAATGCTGTAATGCGCTCCCCTGCTTCACTGCCAGCACCTGCAGCTAAGCAAGCTAACTCAGGTTGATTAGAAATCACACCACTATAACGATCCCCTAATGCCGTCGCCATACTGCCTGTCAGTGTTGCAAAATCCATCATCATGTCAGGCTTCAAGCGTGAAGCTAGCGTTAAAGTATCCGCCAAGACCATGCGCCCCTCGGCGTCTGTATGCATAATTTCAATCGTGGTGCCATGAAGAGACTTCACCACATCATTTTGCTTATAAGCTTTGGGTCCAATATGATTCTGCGCAATCGCTAACCAACAATCTATTTGAACCGGCAACTTTAAAAGAGTGGCTGTGAGTAAAATCCCAAGGGAGACTGCTGAACCGTTCATATCCTCATGCATGCCAAGCATATAGCGTGCGGGTTTTAAATTATGTCCCCCCGTATCAAAACAAATCCCCTTACCTATCACGGCTACTGTTTTTTTCTTTTGCTTCGGTTTATAAGTCAAATGCACAATAGCTGCATCTTGAGGTTCAGATCCTTGTCCCACAGCCACAAAAGAACCAGCACCCATTTTTTTTAATTTCTGCATATCAAATTCTTCGTGCTTCCAGCCATTTGATTTCGCAAGTGACTTAATTTTTGTGCGATAAATTGAAGGGGTAAGTTCGTTGGGCGGTAACATGGTTAATTCGCGTGTTAAAGTATTACCAGTGGTTATCGCAATTTCTTCTTTAAAGTTATCTTTAAGCTCAATACCAAATACCTCGATCGATTTCATATTTTTTTTAAGATTTTCTTTTTTACGACTGGGTAAGGTCTGACTATTAATCAACGCCACATAGATTGCAGCGCGTGCATTGATTTCTTTTACATCCTCACCGCCAAACACAGCAATCGAAATAACTTCAGGATTTTCTAAGAGGAGAGGTTGTAGCGCTTTCCGAATTAAAGTGTGGCGCTGAAATGTATTATTTTTTTTATCTAAGACCACAAAACTTAATAGGCGCCCATCTTGAGTCTCGATAGTGATCGGCGCTTTGGCAAGGCTCACTATTTTTTTATCTGTTCGCTTGAGTTTGCGATCAAGTTCTTTTATAAAAGGAAAGTCTTTTGATGTCGCATCACTCAACACAAAAAGATGATGACTCCCTTTTAGATTTTTTACTGAGGCCAACCCTCTTTTTTGTACAATTTTAATCGTCATAAGCTAAAATCCCTGAAATGAATGCCCTATAAAAAAATATCAATAAAATCAATAGAATATTACTTTTTTTAACACTTTTTACTTACTTTTTTACTTGACCCAAATGCTTAAAAAAGCCAAACTTAAAGCTATGTGAGTTCATTCAATGCTTTATCACTCGCAACATTGGAATACCCTTTAGGCACATGGTAAATAGATTACTTATTATACCGTTAGCGTGCTCATAAAAAATCTGGAGTTATATTGAAACATGGCAACTATTCCTGATAGTGACAATATAGAAACGCAAGAGTGGCTCGACGCTCTGAGCGCTGTCATTGAAAATGATGGCGTAGAGCGAGCGCACTTCTTGATCGAATCTATGATTGATGAAGCGCGACGATCGGGTGCTAACTTACCATACAATGCTACAACGGCATACCTCAATACCATCCCTACGCACTTACAGCAACGCCACCCAGGTAATCCTGATATGGAGCGCCGCATTCGTGCGCTCATTCGATGGAATGCAATCATCACTGTATTACGTGCCAATGAAAAATCTCCGGGAGTGGGAGGACATATTGCAAGTTTCCAATCAGCGGCAACTTTATATGACGTCGGTTTTAATCATTTCTTTCGCGCTGCGAATGATAAATTCCTAGGCGATCTTGTTTACTTTCAAGGTCATTCATCGCCTGGGGTTTACGCAAGAGCTTTTTTAGAAGGCCGCATCAGCGAGGAACAACTTTCTAATTTCCGCATGGAAACAGGGGGCAAGGGACTTTCCAGCTACCCTCACCCATGGCTCATGCCTGATTTCTGGCAGTTCCCTACAGTGTCGATGGGGTTAGGCCCTATCATGGGCATCTATCAGGCAAGATTTTTAAAATACTTACATGATCGCGGTATTGCAGATACCTCAGATCGTAAGGTATGGGTCTTCTGTGGTGATGGTGAAATGGATGAGCCTGAATCATTGGGTTCCATTTCATTAGCGTCTCGCGAAAATCTCGATAACCTTATTTTTGTGGTCAACTGTAACTTGCAGCGTCTCGATGGTCCGGTCCGCGGTAATGGCAAAATTATTCAAGAACTAGAATCTGATTTCAGAGGTTCAGGTTGGAATGTGATTAAAGTCATTTGGGGCTCTTACTGGGATCCATTAATCGCAATGGATAAATCAGGTTTGTTAAAAAAACGCATGGAAGAATGTGTCGATGGTGAGTATCAGAACTTTAAAGCTAAAGGGGGTGCTTACACGCGCGAATACTTCTTTGGTAAATATCCAGAATTAAAAGAGATGGTGGCTGCCATGTCAGATCAAGATATTTGGCGATTAAACCGCGGAGGACATGACCCGCATAAAGTCTATGCAGCCTATGCTGCAGCCTCATCACACAAAGGACAACCTTCAGTGATCTTAGCTAAAACTGTCAAAGGTTATGGCATGGGGGATGCGGGTGAAGGACAAAATATTACCCACCAACAGAAGAGTATGGACATTGATGCGTTAAAAGCTTTCCGAGATCGTTTTGATTTACAAATCTCAGACGAAGAAGTTGAAAAATTATCTTTCTACAAACCTGCTCCTGACTCACCTGAAATTAAATACATGATGGAAAGACGTGAAGCACTTGGTGGATTTGTTCCGCAACGTAAACGTAAAGGTAATAAACTCAAAACACCCGACTTAGCAGTTTTTGAAAATATGTTAACTGCAACAGGTGAGCGAGAAATTTCTACCACAATGGCATTTGTCCGAATTCTAACAACGCTTGTGCGTGATAAAGAACTAGGAAAATATATTGTACCGATTGTCCCCGACGAGGCACGCACCTTCGGCATGGAAGGTATGTTTAGACAGTTGGGTATTTATTCATCCGTCGGGCAATTATATGAACCCCAAGACTCGGATCAAGTCATGTTCTATAAAGAAAAAAAAGATGGTCAAATTTTAGAAGAAGGCATTAATGAAGCAGGTTCATTCTCATCATGGATAGCCGCAGCAACTTCATATACCGTAAACGGCATTCAAATGATTCCATTTTATATTTTTTATTCTATGTTTGGTTTCCAACGTATTGGAGATCTTGCTTGGGCGGCAGGTGATTCACGTGCACGTGGATTCCTCCTAGGGGCCACTGCAGGTCGCACCACATTGAACGGTGAAGGTCTGCAACACGAGGATGGTCACAGTCAATTGATGGCTGCTATGATTCCTAACTGTGTGTCGTATGATCCTACTTTTTCCTACGAACTTGCCGTCATTATGCAAAACGGTTTAAAACGTATGTTTGAAAATCAAGAAGATATATTCTTTTATATTACGCTCATGAATGAGAACTATAGTCATCCTGAAATGCCTAAGGGAAGTGAAGAAAATATCATTAAGGGTATGTATAAATTTTCGCAATCTAAGTCTAAAGGTGAGAAAGTTCAACTCATGGGCAGTGGTGTAATTTTGCGTGAAGTCATTGAAGCCCAAAAAATACTCGAGTCTGACTATCATGTTTCAGCTGACGTATGGAGTGTTACAAGTTTTAACGAACTTCGTAAAGATGCATTAACCATAGATCGCTGGAATCGTATGAATCCTGATAAGCCACAAAATGAATCGCATGTGCAAAAACTTCTTAAGAAAGCGCAAGGCCCTATCATTGCATCCACAGATTATATGAAATCATTTGCAGAACAAATCGCTGTCTTCTTGCCGCATAAATTTGTGGCACTTGGCACTGATGGTTTTGGACGCTCTGACTCACGAGAAAAATTACGTCACTTCTTTGAAGTGGATCGCTATCATATAGTGGTCGCAGCGCTCAAAGCTTTAAGTGAAGCAGGTAAAATTAAATCATCTTTAGTGGCCAGTGCGATTAAAAAATTTAAGCTGAATCCTAACAAACCTAATCCAGTGACACAGTAATTATGACTATCGAAAAAATACTCGTTCCGGATATTGGTAACTTTGAAAGTGTGGATGTCATTGACGTGATTGCAAAGGTAGGAGATACAATCAAAAAAGATGATCCACTGATCACACTTGAATCTGATAAAGCTTCCATGGATATTCCAGCCCCCTACCCCGGTATTGTTAAAGAAATTTTATTAAAGATAGGCGATAAGATTAAACAAGGCTCTCCCATCTTAATGCTAGATACAAATAAAGATGATAAAAAATCTGAGGCGAAAGTAGAAACAAAAGAAAATAAAAAAGAGGAAGTGTCAAAAACTATTATTCCTGAACCTTCACGTCCAGCGCCTGAACCACCCCAAAAAATTAAGCCTCAACACACACCTATTCCCATTGGAGATAGTGTCGCTATCGCGTCTAATAAACAATCACACGCGAGCCCATCTGTTAGAAAATTCGCACGCGAACTTGGTGTGAATCTTGCGTTTGTTCAAGGATCAGGTCCCAAACATAGAATTTTAGAATCCGATGTGCAAAGTTATGTGAAAGGTGAACTCTTAAGGCCTCGCACCGACAATATGGGTAACGCACCGACTGTGGTGCCCATGCCAGTCATTGACTTTTCTCAGTATGGTGAGATTGAAACGAAACCCCTGTCAAGAATTAAAAAGCTCTCAGGTGCTAATCTCCATCGCAACTGGGTCACCGCTCCCCATGTAACACAATTTGATGAGGCAGATATTACCGACCTCGAAGTATTCAGAAAATCCATGCAAACAGAGGCTGAGAAAAAAGGTGTGAAATTGACCCTACTCGCTTTCCTTATAAAAGCTTCAGTCAATGCACTTAAAACTTACCCTAACTTTAATGCATCACTTTCAGCGAATGGTGATGAGTTAATTTATAAGAATTACTACAATATTGGATTTGCATGTGATACACCTGATGGCTTAGTAGTTCCTGTGGTGCGTGATGTGCATCTAAAAGATGTACACGCAATTGCAAAAGACTTAGGTGAGCTTTCAGCTAAAGCACGTGAGCGCAAACTAAAGTTAGAAGAGATGCAAGGTGGATGCTTTTCGATTTCAAGTCTAGGTGGTATCGGTGGTACTAAATTTACACCAATTATTAATTGCCCAGAGGTTGCTATCCTTGGTATATCAAAATCATCGATGCAGCCTATCTATGATCCTAAGACAAAAACATTTGAAGCAAGACTTATCTTACCACTCTCGCTCTCATACGATCACCGTGTGATTGATGGTGCGGACGGTGCGCGCTTTACAAGTCACTTGCGCATGATGCTATCCGATGTGAGACGACTCCTACTCTAATTTTTATGGCCAATACTTTTCAAATCACGATACCCGATATCGGTAATTTCGACAGCGTTGAAGTGATTGACGTCATCGTTAAAGTGGGTGACACAATCAAAAAGGAAGATCCCTTAATCACTTTAGAATCTGATAAAGCTTCGATGGATATTCCATCCACGCATGAAGGTAAAGTCACTGCCATTAATTTAAAAGTGGGTGATAAGGTTAAACAAGGATCTCCTATTCTTCTGATTGAATTAACTGACTCTAGTGAAAAACCTCAAAAAGCTGAAACTAAAATAGAAGTTAAAACTGAAATTAAAAAAACATCTTTTGAAATCCCCTTACAAGCAGTCGTTTTAAAATCAGAAGTGACATCAACCCATGATACTGAAGTGGTTGTTTTAGGCTCTGGCCCTGGGGGTTATACGGCTGCATTTCGTGCTGCTGATTTAGGTAAAAAAGTGATTCTCATTGAAAGATATGCCACCCTAGGTGGCGTATGTCTTAATGTCGGCTGCATTCCATCGAAAGCACTGTTACACACCGCCAAAGTAATTACAGATGCTGAAGAAACATCACGCCATGGTGTGACTTTTGGTGATCCCAAAATTGATTTAGAAAAAATTCGCCATTGGAAATCTAATGATATTGTCGCGAAACTTACGCAAGGTTTAAATGCGATGGCTAAGCAAAGGCAAGTGACTGTCATTCAAGGTGCAGGTGAATTTACTTCATCACATCAAATCAAAGTAAGCAAAGAGAATGGTCAAAGTGAGACCATAGGTTTTGAGCATTGCATAATTGCAGCAGGTTCACAATCAACCAAATTCCCAGGTGCTAAAGACGATCCTCGTATCATGGATTCCACAGGAGCGTTAGAACTTAAAGATATTCCAAAACGTTTACTCATTGTCGGGGGTGGCATTATCGGTCTTGAAATGGGAACTGTCTACGATGCACTCGGTAGTAATGTGAGTGTCGTTGAATTAACGGATGGCCTCATTCAAGGATGTGATCGTGATTTAGTGCGTCCACTGCAAAAACGTATGGAGCAACGTTTCGAAAAAATTATGCTTAATACCAAAGTGACATCCATTGAACCTAAAACAGATGGTATTAAAGTAGTTTTTGAATTTGAAGGCAAATCAGATTCTGAGGTTTATGATCGCGTGCTGATTGCAATTGGTCGTCGTCCTAATGGTAAAAATATTAAAGCTGATTTAGCTGGAGTTAAAGTCACCGATGAAGGATTTATTCCAGTCGACAAACAAATGCGAACGAATGTATCCCATATCTTTGCGATTGGCGATATTATTGGCCAACCGATGTTAGCTCATAAAGCAACGCACGAAGGAAAAGTAGCCGCTGAAGTCATCGCAGGCCACAAGGTTGAATTTCAATCCATCACCATTCCATCGGTGGCCTATACCGATCCCGAGGTTGCATGGGCAGGCATCACAGAAATAGAAGCCAAAGAAAAAAATATTGAAATTGAAAAAGCAAGCTTCCCTTGGGCAGCGAGTGGTCGAGCATTAGCCAATAATCGCTCTGAGGGTACCACTAAACTTATTTTTGATAAAGCCACACATCGTTTGATTGGTGCTGGAATTACCGGTGTGAGTGCAGGGGAACTTATTTCTGAAACAGTACTTGCCATTGAAATGGGTGCGGATGCAAATGATCTTGGTTTAACAATTCATCCTCATCCTACACTTTCTGAAACAGTTTGTTTTGCTGCTGAAATGAAGGAAGGTACGATCACTGATCTATATATTAAAAAACGCTAAAATATTTTTAAATATTTGTGTAAACAAAAAGTCCTTCAAGTACTAAATCTTTCTTGATCATGGTATGTGTTTTTAAATCCCCACTCAAGTTCTGATAAATCCACTCTGCATCACCACCACTTAAAATAATCACAACATCTTTAGACATGTGAGATGCAAGATCAAAAAAAGATTTGATACTTCCTAGAACACTCAAAATAAATCCTGACTCAATGGCATTAGCCGTATTAATAGGTGGCATTTGAAATATGCCCTCTAAATTTTTTAAACCTACTGTATTATTCGATAACGTATTTTTTGTAAGATAGCGTCCTGGTAAGATAACTCCACCTTCATATGTATGCTGGGTATTTTTTTGATCATAGCTTACGAAATCGATCGTCACAGCGGTGCCCATCGAGACAATCACTGCAGTCTGCTGCATAGTTTTAGATACACTTAACGCAGATAGCCAGCGATCTGCCCCAAGTGTTGTTATATCCTGGTAAGCAGTTAAAAGATGTTTGAATTTTTTTTGTGGCTTAATAAATTCGATGGGACATGAAAACTTTTTAAGTTTTATTTTTAATATGGCTTCCTTTTCAAAGCCTGCAACATTTGAGATTAAAATTTTTCGGATTTCTATCTCAAATAGAAAATTATCTTGATCAATATCCTCGGTTAAAAAAGTATCCTGTTGATGGATACTCATATTATCTCTGAGCATCCATTTTGTTTTGGTATTGCCTATATCAATGAGAAGAAACATAGTTATGCTTTTCGTAATGTAATTTCACCAGATGAAAATATTTCAATCTCATGAGAAGGTTTTTCAACGAGGAGCGCTCCATCATCGTTGACGCCCTGTGCTAAGCCTGTCACAGATCTTCCATCACCCACTGACAAGGTCACGATTTGGTGTTGATATACGTGATAACTCATCCACTCTTCTTTTAAGGAAGCAAACTTATAGGTATTGAATTGACCTAATACATCTGCTAAATCTTTTAAAATCTGCCCTAGTAATAAGTTAGGATCAATATCCTCTTTACTGATACTTTTTATATCAGTGGCTGGCTGATCAATTTGATTAAAACTCTTTTTAGATAGCTTTAAATTAATACCAATACCTATGACAGCTGTGCTCTGCCCTTCCATATCTCCTTGGAGCTCAATAAGAACCCCTGCAAATTTTTTATATTGAGTACCATCTTGAATTAAAACATCATTAGGCCATTTTAATTGCGCATTGAGCATACCCAATCGATGTAGGCTTCTAATGATAGCTACCCCAACTGCCAAACTTAAACCAGACAGTGTGGCTGCCCCTCCATTAAATCGCCAGAGAAGAGAGAAAGTTAAACTCTCTCCCAACGCAGACTGCCACGATCTTCCTCGTCGCCCTCTGCCTTTCGTTTGAATTTGAGTCACAGCAACAGATGCGTGCGGATGACCAGAAGATGCTTTTTCTAACAAATAACTATTGGTGGAATCCATCACATCAAAAATTTCAAGGTTAAACCAATGATGAACCTCTCCCATCACTTGCTCAATAGCGGGTTTCTTCAAAAACATAATGGGCTGAATGAGTTTATAACCTCGGCCACGGACTGAATAAATTTCTACGCCAAACTGTTCTGCTTTTTTAATCGCATTCCAGATAGAGGCGCGAGAGATGTCGAATGTTTTAGCAATCGATTCACCTGAGTGAAATTTACCATCTGAGAGAACGTCTAAAACTTTAAAGACGAGGTTATGTTGCATTGAGTAGTGAATTAAAAATCAAAAGTTGATCTTATCATAGCGCATCTTTTTTAGCTTTAAGATCAATGGATTGGGGTAAATGAAGCTCTCATTTCAGTGTAGAATATGGGTCTATTATGTCAGATCACAAAACAACAACTCCAGCACCATCTAACTTTATCCGTGGCGTCATCGAACGGGACTTAGCGAATAAAAGTTTTGAAAATAAAACCTGGGCAGGCTCCCCTGGCGATGCATCACATCATGAGAAAGCCCTTATCGATCAAGCTAAAATTCGAACACGTTTTCCTCCTGAGCCTAATGGCTATCTTCATATCGGACATGCAAAAAGTATTTTTTTAAACTTCGGATTAGCCAAAGATTACGACGGCATTTGTCATTTGCGTTTTGATGACACCAATCCTGAAAAAGAAAATCAAGAATATGTCGATAGCATTAAGAATAATGTGTCATGGTTAGGTTTTTCATGGGAACACAATAAAACTTCTCATCTTTATTTTGCAAGTAATTATTTTGACTTCATGTATCAAGCAGCTGAATCTCTCATTCAATCGGGTCATGCCTATGTGGATAAACAAACACCCGATGAAATACGAATGAATCGTGGATCGTTGACTGAGTCAGGCAAGAATTCTCCTTGGCGAGATAAATCAATAGAGGAACATCTCACATGGTTCCGTGAAATGCGAGAGGGAAAACATCCTGACGGATCGATGATTTTACGAGCCAAAATTGACATGGCATCACCCAATATTAATTTGCGTGATCCTGCCATTTATAGAATTAAACGCGCACATCATCACAATACAGGTGAAACATGGTGCATCTATCCTATGTATACTTTTGCGCATCCCATTGAAGATGCCTTAGAAAAAATTACTCATTCTATTTGTACACTAGAGTTCGAAGATCAACGTCCATTCTACGATTGGATTTTAGATCGTTTAATTGAAAATGATTTATTGTCTAAACCTCAACCACGTCAGTATGAATTTGCAAGACTAAATTTAACTTACGCAGTCCTTTCAAAAAGAAAACTGATTGAATTAGTCGAAGATAAATATGTGACCGGCTGGGATGATCCAAGACTTCCAACGCTAGAAGGTGCGCGTCGTCGGGGGTACACACCAGAAGGGTTTAAACTTTTCACAGATCGCATTGGTGTGTCAAAAGCGGATTCATGGATTGACTATGCAACACTTGAAGAGTCTATGCGCGAAGTTTTAAATATATCTTCCGAAAGACGTATTGCAGTTTTAAATCCTATTGAACTTGAAATTACAAATTATCCAGAGAATATTGATGAAGATTGTTTTACGCCCAATCATCCACTCAAACCAGAGTTGGGAAAACGCGTCGTTAAACTATCTAAGTTTTTATGGATTGAACGTGAAGATTTTATGGAAGAGCCTTCAAAACAATTCTTCAGATTATATCCGGGCAATATGGTGAGATTAAGATACGGCTATGTAGTGAAGTGCACATCTTTTGAAAAAGATACCAATGGAAAAATTACAAAAGTATTGTGCGAATATTTACCTGATACCAAATCAGGTACACCTGGAAGTGATAGTGTGAAAGTTAAAGGAAATATTCATTGGGTATCCAAAACACATAGCTATCGAGGAACTATTCGTTTGTATGACAAACTCTTTAGCGCAGAACATCCTGGAAGTCATGACGCTAATTATCTAGAACAGCTTAATCCAAATTCATGTGTGATGATTGAAGCAGAATTAGAAAAAAGCTTAGAGACTTCTCAACCAGGGCAACAATTTCAATTTGAACGTCATGGTTATTTTGTTGCAGATATAAAAGATTCAAAACCAAATCAACCTATCTTTAATCGCACAGTAACGCTGAAAGATACCTCACAAAAAGTTTAATAAAAATTATTAAGCTTTTAGGTAATAAAAAACCCTAAGCTTAAATTTAAGTTTAGGGTTTTTTAATAATAAGAAGCTTGGCAGTGACCTACTTTCGCATGCAAAAAGCATACTATCATTGGCGAAAAGTCGTTTCACTGTCCTGTTCGGGATGGGAAGGAGTGGTTCCAACTCTCTATGTCCGCCAAGCAAACTGGTTGAGATACTGATTAAAAATCAATGTCTCGAATGCGGACAAAATATGAAGAAGTAAAGTTATTGTGTTTCTTGATTACATAGTCAGCTTTAAAAAAATCTTATAAGCCTTAAAAAGAACAAGTCTTAAGGTTATAGGATCAAGCCTCACGAGCAATTAGTATCGGTTAGCTTAACGTATTACTACGCTTCCACACCCGACCTATCAACGTCCTGGTCTTGAACGACTCTTTAG